>NZ_JBFRRH010000081.1:0-12058 GCF_041472995.1 Vibrio sp. 10N.261.46.A3
GTCGGCACACTAAATTCTTTATGCTTTTGTCCGTGCTGCTACTCCCTGTTAAAGAGTGTTGACACCAACAAATCAAATTGTGGTGCCCGGAGGCGGAATCGAACCACCGACACGAGGATTTTCAATCCTCTGCTCTACCGACTGAGCTATCCGGGCAACGGAGCGCTATTAAACGGATTTTCTTCATAACCGTCAACACCTTTTTTGAAAATAATTAAAAAAAACGTTCGTTAGTTGTTTTTTTATTCAAAAGTGAGGCTTACGTTTTACCTTGGTTAAAATCTTTCTTGAATTTTGTTACTTTTTCTAAGTATCGGCGCGACTCTTTGTTTGGGTGCTTTTTAGTAAGTGCCCAGTACGCTTGGCTAGGTTGCAGCGAGTTTAGGTCTCGCATTGCTCGTTTTCTGTCCTTGCTGAAGGTATTGAGTACGCCACCCGTGCCGCCGTTGTATGCTGAAATCATGCTGTACTCGAGCGTTGTCGGGTGTTTCACATCTTTCAAATAACGATTTTTGAGTATGTAAAAGTATGCGGTGCCGGCATCAATATTGTTTTCTGGATTGAATAAATACTCAGGGCTGGGCTCTCCAGGCTTGTTCTTTACTAACTTAAACACATCTCGACCAGCGGTTTTAGGCACCACCTGCATAAGACCGTATGCATTCGCCCAGCTCACCGCGTAGGGGTTGAAACTACTCTCTGTTTTGATAATCGCGTAGATCAAGTCTTCAGGGATGTCGTAACGCTGAGATGCTCGTCGAACGATATCGGCATATTGATAACTACGTTGACTGGCGTGATCGGCCACCATTGGGATTTCAACGTAATAGGCTTTTTTAAAGTCGACTTCTTTGGTTTTTAGGTTATTGGCGATCAGGTAATCAGCGAACTGGTTAGCGCGCCAAGTCCATTGAATAGGCTTTTTCTCTTGGTCTACAACTTGATTGTAGAGGAAAGGCTTGCCTTCTAATTTAATGCTTTTGGAAGAGAATAGGTCGACGTGCGCCGGATCATCTGGCGTCAAAAGCGTCGTCATGATCGCATTTTTGAGGTGTTTTTTAGGTTCAGTCGAGGAGACGGTTTCTACCGTTATGAGGCCTTCGCTAAAGTTTACTTCTGAACGGCTCAGGTAATTATCTATGTATTTCACATAGTTACTCTTACCTGCCATTTTTACTTCACTACTGCCCCAGCGTTTTTGGATATTGCCAGAAAAGCTATTAATCAAAGCATCTAGTGCTCCGGTGTCTTTTTCAAACTGACCAGGTAGCTCCGCTAAGTTGCTTACAAATCGGTTGGTCGGTTCGTAATTAACATCATAAATGCTTTCGACAAATTCACGGCTGCAGCCAGTTAGTAACATGGCTGTTAGGAAGTAACTTAGCTTTTTCATAGTTCCTCATACAAAAATGACATCGCAGCGTTAACCATGATGTCATTAAAAATTGCTTAAATAAATGTCTTATTCGCTTGGTGGAGTATAGCCATCAATTACGACATCTTTACCTTCGAAAAGGAAGTTAACCATCTCAGTTTCAAGAAGTTTACGATGCTCAGGATCCATCATGTTTAGCTTCTTTTCATTGATAAGCATAGTTTGCTTGCTTTGCCATTGTCCCCAAGCTTCTTTAGACACGTTGTCAAAGATACGCTTACCTAAGTCACCTGGGTAAAGTTGAAAATCTAGGCCTTCAGCATCTTTTTGAAGGCGAGCACAAAATACAGTGCGGCTCATAGTGGTTCCTCTTATCGCGTTCGTTGATTCAAACGTCGTCGTTCAGTTCAAA
Source organism: Vibrio sp. 10N.261.46.A3 (assembly GCF_041472995.1). Taxonomy (NCBI): domain Bacteria; kingdom Pseudomonadati; phylum Pseudomonadota; class Gammaproteobacteria; order Vibrionales; family Vibrionaceae; genus Vibrio; species Vibrio sp. 10N.261.46.A3. The sequence continues at coordinate 1,788 of NZ_JBFRRH010000081.1, forward strand.
GGGTAGGCTCTCAATAAGCTGCTTTACAGGAGCGGCTAGGCCAATTTCTTCCGGTTTTGATAAGTTATACCAGAGACCTTTAGTCCCTTCCATTATCAAATCTGGTTGTTTATCTAATTTCACTAATACTGGCGTGATATCTAAGTGGTAGTGGCTGAAAGTGTGTCTAAACGCAATCATGGTCTTGCTCGAGTCGGTTTGAGTGTCTTTGATCGAGCGAAGATCTAGTTGATGTTCGATCTCTGCGTTTTCATTTTGAGGGAAACAAAACAATCCGCCCCAGATACCAGATTGAGGGCGCTGTTCGAGCCACACTTGGTTATCGTGATACAGAATCACAAACCATGTTTCTTTTACTGGCTTCTCTTTCTTAGGCTTTTTGCCAGGGAAGTCGAGCTGTCTATCGAGCTTCTTAGCCTCACACATGCTTTCAATTGGACACAAGGTACATTTAGGCTTGCTACGAGTACAAACCATCGCACCCATGTCCATCATTGCTTGGTTGTACTTATCGACATCTTTGTTCGGAGTATGTGCTTCGGCGTGTTCCCAAAGCTGGTTTTCGACTTTCTTTTGCCCCGGCCAACCTTCAACGGCAAAATTTCTCGCAAGCGTTCGTTTTACATTGCCATCAAGAATCGCATGAGGAAGCTTATGAACTGAAGACAGCACTGCTGCTGCAGTCGAGCGACCAATCCCCGGTAGCGCGTTCATCTCTTCGATAGAAAGCGGAAATTCACCACCATATTGCTCAGCAACGATCTTGGCTGCTTTATGTAGATTACGAGCTCGTGCGTAATAACCAAGCCCTGTCCATAAGTGGAGTACCTCATCTTGTTCGGCGTTCGCTAGGTCGATAACCGTTGGAAAGCGTTCTAAGAAGCGTTGGTAGTATGGAATCACCGTAGCAACCTGAGTCTGCTGAAGCATGATTTCAGATAGCCAAACGGTGTAGGCGGATTTGTTTTGTTGCCAAGGTAATTCTTTACGCCCGTAGGCGTCATACCACTTTAATATGGCGGTTGCGAAAGGAGTCACGACATGCTCTATGCTTTGCTATTATTAGAAGCGAAATTGCACCACACTTAACGTTGGATGTAAAACAGACAAATTGTGTGGGAATTTATCCACGGAAAGACTTGCACCGGAGGCAATTCTTTGGATAATCCCCGCTTTGATTAATCAATGTGCAGGCAAAAATCAATGAGTGAAGTGACCACTAACGAATATACTGAAGACGGCAAACTGGTTCGTAAGATCCGTAGTTTTGTTCGCCGCGAAGGCCGCTTAACAAAAGGCCAAGAGAACGCGATGAATGAATGTTGGCCAACAATGGGTATCGACTACAACCCAGAGCTTCTTAACTGGAAAGAAGTATTTGGCAACGATAACCCGGTTGTACTAGAGATTGGCTTCGGTATGGGTGCATCACTGGTTGAAATGGCAAAGAACGCACCTGAGAAAAACTTCTTAGGTATTGAAGTTCATAGCCCAGGTGTTGGTGCGTGTTTAGGTACCGCTCGCGATGCTGGTGTAACTAACCTGCGTGTAATGTGTCACGATGCAGTAGAAGTATTCGAACACATGATTCCAGATAGCAGCCTGCATACACTGCAACTGTTCTTCCCTGACCCATGGCACAAAGCTCGCCACCATAAACGTCGTATCGTTAAGGCTGAGTTTGCAGAGATGGTTCGCGGTAAGCTTCAACTTGATACTGGTATTTTCCACATGGCAACAGACTGGGAAAACTACGCAGAACATATGATTGAAGTGATGAACGTAGCTCCAGGCTTCGAGAACATCGCTGAAGATGGTGATTACATCCCTCGTCCGGATGAGCGCCCGCTAACTAAGTTTGAAGCTCGTGGCCACCGTTTAGGTCATGGTGTTTGGGACATTAAGTTCAAGCGTACTAAGTAACTCCGAATCAAATTAAGTGAAGGGCAATCCGACTTAGGGTTTAACCCCTACACTTTATGGGATTGATTAAAGCCAACATTATTGTAATGTTGGCTTTTTTGTCCTTAGGCTTTTATTGCTATAAAGGCTTAAGGACAGAAAGTAACACCCCTACAAAAATAACAATATAGAAGTAAGCGCACATGAAACCAACTCAAGCTATTTTGGCCGAGATCTTAGACGAAGTTCGTCCTTTAATTGGACAGGGAAAGGTCGCTGATTATATCCCTGCACTGGCTCGCGTATCGAACCAGAAACTGGCGATCGCGGTATACACCAATGAAGGTGAGGTGATTAAAGCAGGCGATGCTGAAGAAGCATTTTCTGTGCAATCTATCTCTAAAGCCTTAAGCCTGACGCTAGCTATGGTGCTATATAAGCCTGAAGAGATTTGGCAACGCGTAGGCAAAGAGCCTTCTGGTCAAGCCTTTAACTCGATGATTCAGCTTGAGATGGAGCAGGGGATTCCCCGAAACCCGTTTATCAATGCGGGTGCTATTGTCGTAGCAGACCTATTACAAAGCCGTTTGTCTGCGCCGAGACATCGCTTGTTAGAGTTTGTGCGCCAGTTGTCGGGCGACACTCATATTGTGTATGACAAGATAGTAGCGGCGTCAGAAATGATGCACAGCGATCGTAATGCGGCTATCGCGTACTTGATGCGCTCATTTGGTAACTTTGAAAATGATGTTATCCCTGTTCTGAATAACTATTTTCATGCCTGTGCGCTTAAAATGACGTGTGTGGACTTGGCAAAAACCTTTAGCTACTTGGCAAACAAAGGCGTGTCGGTTCAAACCAAGAAAGAGATCATCACGCCAGTTCAAACCAAGCAGTTGAATGCTTTGCTTGCCACATGTGGTTTGTACGATGGTGCGGGGGAATTTGCCTACCGTGTTGGTATGCCAGGAAAGTCGGGTGTCGGCGGCGGTATTATTGCCATTGTTCCGGGTGAGATGACAATCGCAGTGTGGTCTCCAGAGCTTGATCCTTCTGGCAACTCGCTCGCAGGTACTAAGGCTCTAGAGTTGCTTTCAGAGCGAATTGGTCGTTCTATTTTCTAAGAGAAAGATGCGAGATTCGAGCACGGACGTTGTCCTATAGAACGCTTCGCTCCGAGAGAGGGCTATAAAACAAAAAGGGTTGACCCTAAAGCCAACCCTTACGCAATGCTTCTCGAATCTCGATCTATTCGTCTTCTTCTGCCATAAAGGCTTCCAGCAAGTCATTTAGGAATAGCTTCCCTTTTTCAGTGATCTGCCAGTGAGTGTCGGTTTCGTTCAAGTAGCCTAGCTTTTTTGCCCATTCAATCGTTTCTTGAATCGAGTCAAAACCAAGCCCAGTCGTATCGATGAAATCTTGCTTTGGACATGCTTCCATTAACCTAAAGCGGTTCATGAAGAACTCAAAAGGGCGGTCTTCATTCGGCACTTCAAACTCATCGGATAGGTATGGTTTCACCATGTTCTGGTAAGCCGCTAAATAGCCTCTAGGGTGTTTAACCTTAGTGGTGCGAACAATGCGTCCATCTGCAAAGCTCAGCTTGCCATGAGAGCCACAGCCAATACCTAGGTAGTCACCAAAGCGCCAGTAGTTGAGATTATGCTGACACTGATATCCGGGCTTGCTGTAGCCTGAAATTTCGTACTGTACATAACCTGCGTCTGCGAGCTTCTTATGGCCTAAGTCGAAGATATCCCAAAGGTCATCATCGTCAGGCAGCTTTGGCGTTTTGTAATAGAACATGGTGTTAGGTTCTATTGTTAGTTGATACCAAGACAAGTGTGGAGGATCGAGTTCGATCGCTTTGTCTAGATCCGCCAATGCTTGATCTATGCTTTGATCCGGCAAGCCGTGCATGAGATCTAAGTTGAAACTATTCAATCCGATCTTATGTGCTAAGTGAGCGGCGTTCACTGCTTCATCTTGACCATGAATACGCCCAAGTCTTTCTAGCTTCTCTTGCTCAAAGCTTTGTACACCAACCGAGATTCGAGTAATACCAGCCTTTTGGTAACCTGCAAAACGTTCAGCTTCAATGGTGCCTGGATTAGCTTCCATGGTGATTTCTATTTCAGGTTTGAACGGGATGCGCTGTTCAATGCCTTGTAACAATCGGCCAATTCCTTCAGGAGAAAACAGGCTTGGGGTACCGCCACCAATAAAGATCGAATGCAGTGGGCGAGGCATACCATTGAGCTGATATTTTCCGATATCAGTATCGAGATCCTCAAGCAGTGCATCGATGTACTCTTTTTCAGGGATCTCGGCTTTCAGAGCGTGAGAGTTAAAATCACAATACGGACACTTTTGTACACACCATGGGATGTGTACATAGAGGCTAAGTGCGGGTGGTATTAGCGCTGCGTCGTGCATTACAGAGCTTGCTCCTTAAGGGCTTTAAATAGTGACGCAAGTGCTTTGCCACGGTGTGATAGTTGCTTTTTACGTGAAGATTTAAGCTCTGCTGATGCGCAGTTATCTTCTGGAACAAAGAATACGGGATCGTAGCCAAAGCCATTCTCACCATGTTCTTCGGTAAGGATGCGACCTTCCCATTTTCCGTGACACACCAATGGTGTTGGATCGTTTTCGTGACGCATTAGCACCAACACACAGTGGAAACGCGCAGTACGCTTTTCAGTTTCGACACCTTGCATCGCGTTTAGCAATTTTTCGATGTTCTGCTTATCGGTTGCCCCTTCACCTGAGTAACGCGCTGAGTAAATGCCCGGAGCACCATTTAAGTAATCAACCTCTAAACCTGAGTCGTCAGCAATGGCTGGCAGCCCTGTTTCTTTCGCTGCGTGGCGAGCTTTGATGATGGCATTTTCAATGAAAGTCGTTCCTGTTTCAGCGACTTCTGAAACGTTAAATTCACTTTGCGCGACAACGTCAAAACCAAACTCAGACAGAATATCTGCCATCTCGCGAACTTTACCTTGGTTGCCTGTTGCTAAAACAATCTTACTCATGGGAATGTAACTCTAAATAAGTTAATAAATGAAAAGTAAGGTTTGAGCTTACTCTTCTATATAGAATTTCTGTGTGAAACGCAGTGGACCAGTGCCTTTTAGGCCTGCGTTCACATCGATGTCGAAGGTGATGTTTTCTTCGTGAGTTACGGGGAACTCAGCAAGGTAATAAATCGCATCGCCTTCTTTGATTTCTCGAAACTTCAAAGTACGGGTGTTTCCAACGAGGTTCTTCGCTGTTCCGGTAATTTTAGCCGTTGTCGCAGGCTCGCCTAGAGAAGCCTTGTCTAACACGCTGATGTTGAGGATTGCTGAGTATCCATTTCGCTTAAGTTTGTATTGCTTAGCGACTTGCGAAGTTAAGAACGTGGAATTAAAAGCCGAGTAATGAACCTCGACATCCTTAATATTCTTAAATTGCCCTGCTGAGCTTGGTAAGGCAACAAGAGCGGTGAGTAGTGCTGTTATCCATAAACGCATAATGACTCCAATAAATAGCAAAAAGCCATCATAGGATGGCTTTGACTTCAGTTGGGATTTGGCTTGGCGAGCATATTCGAACTTGTTTGTGCCTACCGAGCTCTCCCTTTTCTATCTTAATTTGCCCTTTTGCGACCTTAAACTGTTTCGCAAGGTATTTCGCTAAATGGGCATTGGCTTTGCCATCAACCGGTGGTGCAGTAATGGCAATTTTCAGTTCCTCACCGTGCAAGCCGACAATTTTGTCTCGGCTTGCTTTGGGTTGGATATAGAGCCTAAGAAGAATATCGTCTTCCTCGGCCCAAACCGCTTTTGGCATCGTCAAAGTACCTGATGTTCGTACTTAAATTATAGCTGATACCAAATAGGACCAATCATGTCGCCCATTAGGAAGTTCGCAAATTGCAGAACAATGAACAGAACCAGTACGCTTAGGTCGAAACCACCCATGTCCGGAAGGATACGGCGGATAGGCACTAGCATTGGTTCAGTCAGTTGATGGAATACGTACTCGATTGGGCTACGACCTTGGCTAACCCAGCTTAGGATTGCACGGATAAGTAGAACCCAGAAGATCAAGCCACCAGCTGCTTTGAGCAGAGACAGTGCACCAAAGATAAGGAAGCTAATATCGAAAACGGCAGCACCGCCAGAGATAATCAGGTTTAGAGCAACGAACTTAAGTACACACAGCACATAAGCGAAAACAACGGTCGCCAGATCAAGGCTGCCGATTGATGGAATAACTCGGCGTAGTGGGGCAACAACCGGTTGTGTCGCTTTTACGATGAATTGTGAGAATGGGTTGTAGAAATCTGCACGTGATGCTTGTAGCCAGATACGCAAGATTACAACCATGATGTAAAGATCAAAAACGGTCGAGATCAGAAAGCTCATCGAGTTCATATTGTTTCCTTTTTCGGATTTACTTGTCGCTTAGATATAACCAGAGCGGCAAAATGCTTAAAACAGTTTTTCCATCTCTTCAGCTCGAGCAACCGCCGCTTGCATGGCTTTTGCTACGATGTCTGATAGTTGATGTTCGTTAAACGTGCGTAGTGCTTCTGCGGTCGTACCGCCTTTTGATGTCACTTGTTCACGCAGTGTTGATAATTCAGTATCTTGGTTTGCTACCACCATCTCTGCCGCGCCTAATGCAGACTGCTGCACTAGCTTACGAGCGGTTTCTTGGTCAAAACCTTGGTTGATTGCTTCAGCTTGCATCGCTTCCATAAACAGGAAGAAGTAAGCCGGAGCGCTACCCGCCGCCGCAATGATGTTGTTGATTCCAGACTCTTGTTCAACCCAGCTTACTTCACCAACAGCTTGCATCAGCTGAGAAGCAAAGTCTTTATCATCTTGGCAGACAGTTGCATCGGCATAAAGACCACTCATCCCTTTACCAAGCAGTGATGGCGTGTTTGGCATCACACGAACAAGGTTAAGTTGGCAGTTTAACATCTCATTGAGTCGATTCGCATTAATACCCGCGGCAATTGAGATAACCAGTTTGTTGCTGAAGTCGATATCTTGTAAGGGTTTACATACATCAGCCATCATTTGTGGCTTCACGGATAACACAACAACGTCTGCTTGCTCTGCTGCTGCAATATTATCGCTGGTGGTATTGATGCCGTATTCTTGTTCTAACGGCAGCCTTCTGGTTTCTGAAGGTGCTGTCGCAGTAATCTTTTGCGCTGGGTAACCACTCGCAACTAAGCCCGCTACAATTGAGCGAACCATGTTTCCCGCCCCAATAAAGGCGATGTTCTTATGTTCCATATATAAAATCCTGAGCGTGTCGCTGCGCGGATAAGGCGAAGCGGTATCAATACTTGTACTTGTCGTTGGTTACTTACTACGGCTATTTCGCGTAATCACGAGCGCCGAAAATAGCCGTTCCAATACGAACCATTGTGCTACCAGCCTCAACTGCTGCATCCATATCACCACTCATCCCCATCGAAAGGGTATCAATGTCTGAATATTTCGCGGCTAGCTTGTCTTTAAGCTCTGCCAGTTGAGAAAATGCATTAAGCTGAGATTGATAGTCAGATACGTTTGCAGGAATCGACATCAATCCTCTTAAGGTGAGGTTGGGGAGCGATGAAATCAACTCCGCGAGTGCAAAAACTGTCTCTTCTGAGGTTCCAGATTTGGACTCTTCACCACTGGTGTTTACCTGAATCAACACTTGCAGAGGTGGAAGCTCGCTTGGTCGTTGATCACTAAGCCTTTGCGCGATCTTATCGCGATCGACGGAATGCACCCATTGGAAGCTTTCCGCGATTGGGCGGGTTTTATTGGATTGAATTGGACCAATAAAATGCCACTCTAAATTTAGGTTAGAATGTTGTTCTGAAAAGTGTTTTACTTTATCTACACCTTCTTGAACATAGTTTTCACCAAAGGCAACTTGGCCTCCGAGTGCGGCTTCTAGAATCGCATCAATAGGTTTAGTTTTGCTGACGGCTAAAAGTTGTACGGACTCTGGAGCTCGTCCGCACTTTTGCTCAGCACTACGAATCTGTGAGGTGATTTGTTCGATATTTTGTTGAATACTACTCATAGCTGACTTTACTTAAGGGAAAATAAATGGATATCACTGAGTTACTAGATTTTAGTGTAAAGCATAACGCGTCAGATCTACATCTTTCTGCGGGTGTATCTCCAATGGTACGTATAGATGGTGAAGTAAGGAAGCTTGGAATCCCAGCTTTGAGTCATGCTGATGTGCATCGTTTGGTTTTTGAGATCATGAGCGATTCACAACGCGGCGAGTTTGAAGAAAAATTGGAAGTCGACTTCTCTTTTGAATTACCCAATGTTGGTCGCTTCCGTGTTAATGCGTTTAACCAAGCTCGTGGCTGCTCAGCTGTCTTTCGAACTATCCCTGTCGAAATCCCGACTTTAGATCAGTTAGGCGCACCTGAAATCTTCGAAAGGATTGCTAACTACGAAAAAGGCTTAGTGCTCGTTACTGGTCCAACTGGCTCTGGTAAATCAACGACTCTTGCGGCGATGGTTGATTACGTAAACCGTAATCACAACAAGCATATCCTGACGATTGAAGACCCGATTGAATTCGTTCACACCAACAATAAATGCCTAGTCAACCAGCGTGAAGTTCACCGTGATACTCATAGCTTTAAAGCGGCACTGCGCAGTGCGTTACGTGAAGACCCAGACGTGATTCTGGTTGGTGAGCTTCGTGACCAAGAGACGATCAGCTTAGCGTTAACCGCAGCAGAAACGGGTCATTTAGTGTTTGGTACTCTGCACACCAGTTCTGCGGCAAAAACGATCGACCGTATTATCGATGTGTTCCCAGGTAGCGATAAAGATATGGTTCGTTCGATGTTGTCTGAATCACTACGCTCGGTGATTGCCCAGAAGCTGCTAAAGCGTGTTGGTGGTGGTCGTGTGGCGTGTCATGAAATCATGATGGCAACACCTGCGATCAGAAACTTGATTCGTGAAGATAAGGTCGCTCAGATGTATTCGATCATTCAAACGGGCGCAGCACATGGCATGCAAACCATGGAGCAAAATGCGAAGCAGCTGATGGCGCAGGGCTTGGTTGATTCGGAAGAGGTCGAGAAAAAGATCGAAATTGAAACCTCAATGTTTTAATCAAGGTGGACACAATGGAATTGAATCAAATCCTTGAGGGAATGCTTTCTCAAAAGGCATCGGATCTTTATATCACGGTCGATGCGCCAATCCTGTTTCGTGTGGATGGTGAATTACGCCCCCAAGGAGAGAAGCTGAATGCGGCTCAGGTTGCTCAATTACTTGATGCGATGATGGAACAAGAACGACGTGATGAGTATCAGCAAACGCGTGAGGCTAATTTTGCGATTGTGCGTGACTTTGGTCGTTTTCGTGTCAGTGCATTCTTTCAGCGAGAGCTACCTGGAGCGGTCATTCGACGTATCGAAACTAACATCCCAACCTTTGAGCAACTAAAGCTTCCTGATGTACTACAGGACCTTTCAATTGCTAAACGCGGACTTGTGCTGGTGGTTGGTGCGACTGGCTCTGGTAAATCAACCTCGATGGCTGCAATGACAGGCTATCGCAATACCAATCGCTCGGGGCATATTTTGACGGTTGAAGATCCGATTGAATTCGTCCACGAACATAAAAAGTGCATCGTGACGCAACGTGAGGTCGGGCTCGACACCGAGAGTTACGAAGTCGCGCTTAAGAACTCGCTACGCCAAGCACCAGACATGATCTTGATTGGTGAAATTCGTAGTCGTGAGACTATGGAATACGCGATGACCTTTGCTGAAACGGGTCACTTGTGTATGGCAACCTTGCACGCCAATAACGCTAACCAAGCGCTAGAGCGTATTCTTCATTTGGTGCCGAAAGAGCAGAAAGAACAGTTCTTGTTTGACCTATCGATGAACCTACGTGGCGTGGTCGCTCAGCAACTCATTCGCGACAAGAATGGCAGCGGGCGTCATGGTGTATTCGAGATTCTGCTGAATAGCCCTCGTGTGTCTGACTTGATTCGTCGTGGTGAACTACACGAACTGAAAGCAACTATGGCTAAATCGAAAGAGATAGGTATGCAGACTTTTGACCAAGCTTTGTATGATTTAGTGATAGCAGGCAAGATCAGCGAAGAGGATGCGTTCCACAGTGCCGATTCTGCTAATGACTTGCGCTTAATGCTCAAAACCAGACGTGGTGATGACGACTACGGAACTGGGGCGTTGGCTGGTGTTAAAATTGATATGAACTAGAGATGAGTTCTTGGTGCTTGGTATTAGACGTTAATAAAAACCCGCTCTAGAAGCGGGTTTTTTGAGGAGCATATAAACGGTGTTTTTCAAGGTAGTT
>NZ_JBFRRH010000082.1:0-89690 GCF_041472995.1 Vibrio sp. 10N.261.46.A3
TCAATGATCACGGGTATAAAACAAAAGTGAGATTCAATTAGTTTTTCTAAAAAGAATCACCCATTTCAAGTTAGTTTTTTTCATTCGTGAAAATTTAGTTTGTCCCTTACATTACGCGCCTAGACTATTCACAGATCAACCCTTCAACCTTAAAGTACGCTAACTGGAGATCGCTCTCATGCAAGGCTTAGAACTCGCAATCTTTATGCAATTCTTCCTTGGGCTTGTTGCTGCCGTAAACCCTATCGGCATCATGCCTGTTTTTGTTTCTCTTACTGCTCATATGCCGCCAGAAGAGAGGAACAGGACAGCCTTACAAGCAAACATTGCTGTTGCCGTGATCTTGATTGTGTCGCTTGTTGCGGGGCAAATGTTGCTTGATATGTTCAGCATTTCACTAGACTCATTTCGTGTGGCAGGTGGTTTGTTATTACTGAGCATCGCGTTCTCGATGATGAGCGGTAAGCTCGGTGAAGATAAGCAGAACAAACAAGAAAAATCTGAATACATCAGCAAAGAGCAAATCGGTGTTGTTCCACTGGCTATGCCGCTAATGGCAGGTCCGGGTGCAATCAGCTCGACCATTGTTTACGGGTCTCGCTACCCTGCTGCTATTGATACGGTCGGCATCGGTATTAGTATCATCGCTTTCGCAACATGCTCTTGGCTTTTGTTCCGTTCAGCGCCGGTTATCGTTCGCTTTTTAGGTCAAACGGGTATCAACGTGATCACTCGTATCATGGGCCTGATTCTTGGTGCATTGGGCATCGAGTTCATCGCCAATGGTCTACGCAATCTGTTCCCAGGTTTGGCATAACGTTTAACGACATTTCGGTGCTCTATAAAGGGCAACAATATTGAAATATAGATGAGGCGAGTAAAGCAATTGGGCTTTCACTCGCCTCGTTATTATGAAGCTTGTATAATGACTGTTAATGCATTTAACAGAAGACGAACCTCTCCTTATGTCACGCAAGCCACTCAAGCATCATTTGTACGTCATTATCTTTGGTACTCACACGCCAGCCGGACGTGCATTTGATATATCTCTGATCGTTGCAATCTTGGCTTCGCTGTTGGTTCTGATCTTAGAATCCATTCCTAATGTGATGACCGAATGGTCACAACAGCTGCGTTATATCGAATACACCTTCACTGCGCTCTTCACTCTTGAGTATTTGTTAAGGCTCTATTGCTCTCCAAAACCAAAATCTTACGCCACCAGCTTTTATGGTGTCGTTGACCTATTGGCGATTCTTCCGACCTACCTAGCGATCATCTTCCCAGGCGCTTCATTTATGGGTGTGGTGAGACTGCTGCGTGTGATGCGTATCTTCCGAATCCTAAAGCTGGTTCGCTACCTGCAAGATTCCAATATTCTGTTGCGCTCACTATTAATGGCACGACGAAAGATACTGATCTTCTTTAGCACCGTCGGCATCTTGGTGGTTATCTTTGGCGCACTGATCTTTGTTATTGAAGGTCCTGACAATGGCTTCACCAGTATCCCTCACAGTATCTACTGGGCGATCGTGACTATCACTACGGTCGGTTATGGTGACATGGTGCCGCAGACCGCGCTTGGTAAAGCCATAGCCTCACTGACCATGTTATTGGGTTACTCTATCTTAGCGGTGCCGACCGGGATCATTACTGCAGAACTCAGTAATGAGATGAACTCACACAAAGAGTTGGTTAAGTGTCCTAACTGCAACCGAGCGGGTCATGATTCGGACGCCATCTATTGCAAGCACTGTGCTAGCGAATTAGCAGATCCAGACAAGCGGGTCGTCACCGACGAGACCGAATAAAAGCCAAAAAAAGAGCTCCTAAGAGCTCTTTTTTGTTAACTATCTAACTAAAGCAACTAACAACCATCTGTGAAAACTTCCACTTGGTAGTCATCATTTGCTTCCATTGCAGCCGTGTATTTCACATAGCACTGGGTCTTCTCGATAGCGGTATTGAAGTCATTAGGAAGAACGTCCGACAAATATTCCGATCGGGTAATCAGCCATAGGTCTGGGTCGCTCACTGGCCCATTATTATGCGCTGCCCATGTCCACTCTGTAGTCAGGTCATGAAACCCTGAATCAATCGCCAAAAAGTTTTCCATTCCCCCTTTTTCAACCGCGGGGTAACCAAACTTCACTCGCCCGTACTCAGGAATCAAATATGATTCTTGGTCTTCCATACCTTCTACTGCGGCTTTTTCAAACGCCAAATCAGCCGCAGTATGGACCGATGCTCCTAGCCCTTCCATAACCGAAGCCCTAGCGTCATGTTGTATGTTTAAAAACCTAGGTGCTGCGACAACAGCTAAAACACCAATAATGACGATAACAACAATCAACTCGATAAGAGTAAAACCTTTAAGGTTTGCTTTCATTTTCTAGCTCCAACTTTAAGACGCACGAAAGGTAAGGTTTTAAAGTCAGGCTTCTGTCATCAGAAACAAAAAAAGCGCCCTAAGGCGCTTCTTCGTAAATTATTCTCAAAAGTGAGGCAGTTACGCTTTCTCAGCAAGGATAATGCGCAGAGTACGACGTAGTGGTTCTGCAGCACCCCAAAGCAGTTGGTCACCAACAGTGAAGGCGTTTAGGAAATCGTTACCCATCGACATCTTGCGTAGACGACCGACTGGTACAGACATTGTGCCTGTTACTTTCGCTGGTGTTAGCTCCTGTGCCGTGATGTCACGGTCATTAGGAATCACTTTAACCCAATCATTGTGCGTTGCGATGATCTCTTCGATCTCGTCCATTGGCACGTCTTGCTTAAGCTTGATCGTTAGTGCTTGAGCGTGACAACGCATTGCACCGATTCGTACACAAGTACCATCGATAGGGATTGGTTGACCATCTAGACCAAGAATCTTGTTTGCTTCAACACCGGCTTTCCACTCTTCTTTGCTCTGACCGTTTTCACGCTTCACATCGATCCAAGGAATCAGTGAGCCTGCAAGCGGAGCACCAAATTGGTCTGTTGGGAATGAAGATGAACGAATCGTATCAGCCACTTTCTTATCGATATCAAGAATTGAACTTGAAGGGTTCGCTAACTCAGAACTTACGCTGTCGTTGATCACACCCATTTGTGAGATCAGCTCACGCATGTTCTTAGCACCCGCACCAGAAGCTGCTTGGTAAGTCATGGCACTCATCCACTCAACCATGCCTTTCTCGTACAGGCCACCTAGAGCCATAAGCATTAAGCTCACAGTACAGTTACCGCCAACGAACGTGTTGGTGCCACTGTGAATGCCTTGCTGAATTTGAGCCAAGTTAACAGGATCAAGAGTGATGATTGAATCAGCGTCCATACGCAGAGTAGAAGCTGCATCAATCCAGTAACCTTTCCAACCTGCTTGACGCAGTGCTGGGTATACTTTTGATGTGTAATCGCCGCCTTGACAGGTAATCACAGCATCAAGCTGTTTTAGGCTATCAATATCAAAAGCGTCTTGAAGTAGACCCGCATCTTTACCACCTAAAACAGGGGCAGGAATACCAATCTGAGATGTGCTGTAATAAACAGGCTCAATCAAGTCGAAGTCTTTCTCTTCAACCATACGTTGCATCAGTACAGAACCAACCATACCGCGCCAACCAACTAGACCTACTCTCATCGCTCACTCTCCATGTATAAATTAAAAATTGCTCTCCCCCATCTATAAGTTTTTCAGAAACAGAACTCAAGTGCTTTTTGTCAAAAAGTGTAACTTTTTCGTTTCTTTTAAGTGAACGTAATGAATCGTGCAGTTATCTCTGTATCGACATTCCATCTCCACCTCATTGATTAAGCGCTCATTATCGTCAGATTCAAACATTTACATCGCCAAAATCGATTCAATCGACGCTCATCACAAACAGTAAATCCCTCTTTTAAACCAAGGTTAATCAGAGTTTTATTTTACAAAATGAAAACAACGTGCGACAGATTTCAACATGTAACAATCATGAATGTAACAAAAATTTAGATTATGAAACCACAATTGATTGAGTTAACAGTCAAATATCACAACTTGGACGTATTTTTTCGATATAATAAACTAATTACTGTAGTGTCCGTTTTGCACCACACACTATAACGAAGCACTATAAATGCTCGAAATCACAAGAGGCTTTTATGAAGCAGAGTAAAACTCGCCTACCGAACCTATTGCAGGTATTCATCGCGTTAGGACTATTTCTATCCCTTGCTTTTTCCTTTACTGCAAAGCTTGACCTTCCAATTCAACTTGCCTTGTATATTGGCTGGTTCATTATCATGGTTCTTGGTATTCGTCTTGGACACCAATACAAAGACTTAGAAAAAGCAGCACTCAAAGGAATATCCAATGGCTTAGGCGCAGTTTTAATACTTTTAGCCGTTGGCGCTCTTGTTGGTACTTGGATCTCAGGCGGGATCGTACCTACTATCATTTACTATGGTCTGAAAGCTATCCACCCTTCTATCTTCCTTTTAGCGACCATGATCATCTGTTCTCTAACTGCATTGGCGACCGGTACTTCTTGGGGTGCTGCGGGTACAGCAGGTATCGCGATGATGGGTATCGGCCAAGGTCTAGGTGTTCCAGCACCGATTACTGCAGGTGCCGTGCTGTCAGGTTGTTACTTCGGTGACAAGATGTCTCCGCTTTCTGATTCAGTGATTCTGGCTTCTTCAATGTCTGGTGTTGAAGTAGTTGAACACATCAAGGGCATGTTGCCAGTTGCGTTAATCAGCTACGTAATTACCGGTATCATGTTCACTGCGTTTGGTTTCCACTACGCAGGCAACGTTGATATGAGCCAAGTAGACTCTGTCATCAAAGCGATGGAAGTTCAGTTCTACATCACGCCTTACTCATTCGTTCCAGTACTTATCGTACTTGGTCTGTTGGCTTTCCGTATGCCTTCATTCCCGGTCATCAGCTTTGGTTCTCTGCTGGGTATTATCTGGGCAGTCATGATCCAAGATATCGACTTCCTAACGGCATTCAACACTGCTTGGGCACCGTTCTCAATCTCATCTGGCGTCGAGTTTATTGATTCGATTCTTAACCGTGGCGGCATGTCTTCAATGCTAGGTTCAGTTGCGGTTATCGTATTTGGTCTAGGTTTCGGTGGCTTACTGGATAAAGTGGGCGTACTAGAGACAATCGCTAAGGTGTTTGAGCGCCGCGTAAACAGTGCAGGTTCACTAGCGACGAGCACAATTGGTACGGCTTTCATGGGTAACGTGTTCGGTTCTGCAATGTACGTATCGTTAATCCTTACGCCAAAAATCTGTGCGAAAAACTACGACCGTTTAGGCTACAAGCGTAAGAACCTATCTCGTAATGCTGAGTTTGGTGGCACGCTAACGTCGGGTATGGTTCCGTGGAGTGACAACGGCATCTACATGGCGAGTATTCTTGGTGTTGCGACGCTGTCTTACGCACCCTTCATGTGGTTAAGCTTCATCTGTATCATCGTGACTATAGTGACGTCTTACATGGGTTGGTTCGTTGATAAGTGTGAACCAACAGCACCAGCGTTTGAAGCTGAAGACGCGACAGAGTTAAGCAAGCAACAAGCTTAAGTTCAGGAGCTAACGCTTTCGAACTAACTCAAAACGTTAATAGATAAATGCAAAAAGAGCGCCCTAGAGCGCTCTTTTTTTGATCTGCTGATTTACTTATTTATCTATCTATCTATTGGCGGTTCGTTTACCCAACCAGTAACCGATACCTAACGGGGCAAAGAACACCACTAAGATAAACAGGATGAAGTAAATAATCACACCTTTGATTAACTCCATCAGTTTATCAATTGCAAGTACCACCACCTCTTGAGAGACACGATCAAGGTCTTGAGTGAACAACTCTCTTTCTGAAGTCACAATGCCAGCAATCTCGATGCGCTCTTTCGCAATCATCTCTACCAGTGCTTCTCTCTCACGTGTGACCATTTTTTCTAACGCCACACGTTCATCGCTCAGCATCGCTAATTTTTGGTCGGTTTTATCGCTCAGGTCGTTGAGCAATGGCTGCATTTCTGTCGACATAATAGAAGCCAGTGTTTGCATGTATTCCGGGTTGTTCTCAATGAAGTCTTGCATGCTTGCTGATGTTTGACGAAGGCTTTCCAGCGTCATCGATAGGTCTTCACCCGTTAGTGAGCTATTCAATGCAACCAGCTCCGCCTTCCACGACATCAGTTTCGGTGTCTGGTCAGCCATAAGGCTTAAACGATCAGATGCGTCACTCATGGCTTCTGGCATGGTGCCTAAGCTCTGAACGATTTGCGATTCGTCTTTACCAAGGTAACTTAGCCATTCACGGTAAGCAGGTGTGCTTCTGAATGTGAGGTCTTTAAACGGGTGGCTAGCAGCAAACTGAGCAACGAACGCTTTGCTGCTTTTGAAATCACTCGAGCTCAATACACCCTTTGCCAGTTTCTCGGCTTCTTGGTCAAGAAAACGAGCAGTCTCTACAGCATCATCCGTGGCGAACAGATCCGCACCATCGCCTTGGCTATAAAACTGATTCATTTGGGCAGTGAAAACCCACGAGTCAATTAATGCAGACATAGGGGAAGTTTGGTAAGCCGCTTGTTGTAAGCCCTGCTCTGCATGGATCTTCCAAAGCAACACATAAGACTGATGTAAGGTGTCATCAGCAGGGTAAGATTGCGCGATAAGATCGGCCGAGTCTTCTACTCGAGTAAAGAACATCTTGGCGTATTCACGCGTCATGATCCGAGCATTTAACTCTTGTTGAGTGAGAGGCGTCGTTTGACTATCTAACTTAACTTCTAAGAGAGAACAACCACTTAGCACAATGCTAAGCACCAACACCATCCAACTTCGACTCGAAACTCGTAACATATAAACCTCTGACAAAGACTAAGGGCGCGGATTGTATGAGCGCTTCGTCAGAGTATTGTCAAAAATCCTGTAAAAGTTAACGCTGACTGTCTAAATATTCATGAGCAGAATCCACAGAGGCTTTTATAGCCTGCTCTAGTTCAGCCAAATCATGTTCACTGATCGCTCTGGACTGCTTCATTGTCATTTCAATACTTGCGGCAATGATGGCTAACCGAGACGCTTTAATACTGCCAGCCACACCTTTTAAGCTATGTACAATGCGAGCCGCGGAGGTTTCATCTTTAGTCAACAAAGACTTAAACTTCTCGTAGTCACCGGCGTGGTCTTGTACAAACACACCAAGTAAGAGTTCGACAGATTCAGCATCACCATCGAGCGTTTCTAACATGTCTTCAATATCAATCGCAGGCTTTGAATCTGTGACACTGGCAATGTGTTTCTCGACTACTGATGCCTGCTCAGAGGCTTGCTGAATAGAGTCTTGCGGTACAACGGGTTGGCTTGTAACGTTAATACTCTGCGGAGGTTGAGAGGCGGAATACTGGCGCGTTGGCCTGTTCTCGGATACATAAGCGTCGCTATCTGCTTGTTTCACTGCTGAGGAAACAGCATCGCTATAAGAAGCGTCTTCCTTACTTGAATTAATTTCTAGTTCAGAGCTGAATTCTTGGTCTGCTTCTTTCATCGTTTTTGTGGACCTAACGCCCCAAAACACTATCCCGCTCATCGCTACCAAGCTTAAACCTAGCATCACCAACAATAGGTTAAATTGACGATCATGAAACTCAGCTTCGAGTTTTATGATCTGTTCATTCACTGAGTTTTTCTTAATCTTATCAACCAAATAGTTAAGCTGAGCGTAATCACTCAACAACGCTGACGCATCCGCCAGTAACTGCTGGAGTGCATCTTGCTCTTCGGTTTCTAGTGAATAAGATTTTTCCAGAATGGAATCAAAGGCGCGATAAGTCGCTGACGAACTTTGATTGTCAGAATACATGGCTTCAAATACTACAACTCCGAATTCGTTGAGGAGTGGTTTTAGCTTAGGGGAAAGCTCTTTATCAGCACGCAAAATCTTAATGTTATCAACGATGTCTTGAACTTGGCTTTCGATTGGAATGAACTCATCGAACTTTTCAAGGAACTGATCAGCTACGTACAACAGTTGGTTCACATCAGGACGAAACAAGGCGTGTTGGAAATCAGATTCAATCTGCAGTCGGATCGAATAAACCAACTGAGCGTCGAGTGCGAGATCATTGATACGGGAAACTCGCAGCGGTTCTGAGAAATAAAGCGATTGCCTCAATTCATTGACTCGAATACCGAGCTCTTCGATTTGAGCAAGAGAATGGGTGTAGGAACGGCTTAGATTAAGAAGAGCCAATGAAGGAAGTAGCCACAGAGCCAAGAGCACAACCAAGAAAGTGGCTGGTTTTTTAAAGCGTTTGGGCTTTGCTACTGATTGTTCCATCTATATTCCTTGTGCGTGTTAACTTGAAGCCATGACCGTAGCTAAAAGATTAAGCACAAAATAAGCGACAACGTCCTGCTGCCGCTTTTATCCGTTAACTTCGGACTATGACTTATTGCGAGTCAGTTGGTCACGTAAGTTCGGTGGAGTGCCTTTAATCGTTAGCGTGTCTGTCTCCGGATCGTAAAAGATACGTTCGCCTAGAAGCAGACTATCAAAACTAACATTCAAACCGCCACCAGCACCAACAAATTTTGTTAGTTTACGCATAGTTGCGCGATCGGCTGGGAAGCTGTCTTCTAACTCGTAGCCTTGCTCACTAGTATAGTCAAAGAAGCTTGTGCCATCTGTGCTTGCTGGCAACTCACCAGAAAGTTCACGAACTTGCACTTCATCGCCCGCTTTGAGTTGCTCGTTACAGTAATCCGCAACCTGCTTTTTGTAGCTGATCGCTTCTTCTTTCTCTAATTTAGAGTCAGAAACGAAATCTTCTACCGCTTGCATCAGTACTTGGTTTTGCTGTTTCGCATCCAAACCCACTTCAGCTTGTAAGAAATCTAAGAAGAAATCCGCGACTTTACGGCCAACACGTCCTTTAATATAAGTTAAGTAACGGTTTGACTCTTTATCAGTCTCATAAGTTGAAAGGTCTAGGCGAGCCGCGATATCCATTTTTGAGATATCAAGGTAGTCAGTCGCACTAATATCAAGCCCTTCAGTGACCTTTAGGCTTTGGTTTGAAGGCAATAAACCAATGAAAAGGTAATCTGTTGCAAGTGACTGATATTCAGCCATTACCAAGATACCTTCGTCAGCGAATGGGTACTTTGATAGTTCGTCTTTTAGACGTTGCGCACTCTTTTGAGAAAAATCGTAAAAGTTTGTCTCACCAGCACGAAGTTGATGCAACCACTGCTGGAATTCGCTGTCAGATTTGAAAGAACCAAACCCTTTGCCTGCTTTTGAATTAAAAACACGGTGAAGTTCAGCAACTAGGCTTTCAGATGAAGCATCGTTTTCTAGAGATTCAGCACGATAGTTAACAATCAGCTCATCCTGATCGTTCTTGCTCAGCTGGTGTAAAATTACGTTGGAAAGGTGAAGGCTCATAGTGAAAATATTACCGTTCAGGTTTCAGTTGTCGTGCATAGTAGGTTATCATAAGCCGCTTTTACTATCATTATTAGAGTCCTTATGCCGATTATATCTAAATACACAGATGATCAAGTTGAAAAAATCCTAGCTGAAGTAGGTGCTGTACTAACTAAGCACAAAGCTTCGCCAGAACTTTCACTGATGATCGCTGGAAATATCGCAACCAATGTCTTAAATCAGAATGTTGCTGCTTCACAACGCAAAGGAATTGCTGAAAAATTTGCCGAGGCTTTAATTTCTTCTCTTGAAGATAAAAAGTCTCACTAAATTTGATTGACGGATAAAAGAATTATAAATGGTAGACAGCGCAAACTCATATAGCGATCGTGTATCTCGACTGGTTGGTTGGGGTCACTGGTTTGCATTTTTCAACATCATTGCTGCGATGTTGATTGGTACTCGTTATATTACTCAATCTGCTTGGCCAGAAACCTTGCTAGGTCAATTCTATTTGGCTGCATCGTGGGTTGGTCATTTTGGCTTTTTAGTGTTCGCGCTCTATCTATTAGTGCTGTTCCCGCTCACTTTTGTTCTTCCGTCGAGGAAGTTATTACGTTTGGTTGCCGTTATCTTCGCGACCATAGGTTTAACTGTCCTGTTGATTGATACCCAAACGTATCAAAATATAAACCTCCACCTGACGCCTGTCGTGTGGGAGGTTTTATTCAGTGGAGAGGAATCTGCATTCACGTCTGATTTGCAGCACCTCTTCATTGTTATGCCATTTATCTTCTTACTACAGCTTGGTCTGTCTGAGTGGGTTTGGCGTAAGCAGCGTAAACTGTCTCATAAACACATTGGCCGTCCGATTACCGCCGTCTTCTTCTTGTGTTTCATCAGCAGCCACTTGACCTACATGTGGGCTGATGCGTATTTCTATAACCCAATTACTAGCCAGAAAGCGAACTTCCCACTGTCTTACCCAATGACAGCGAAAAGCTTTATGGAAAAACATGGTCTATTAGACCGTGAAGAGTACCTTGAGCGTTTAGAAGCGAATAAAGAGACCGTAAACCTAGTTAGCTACCCGCTAGAAAAAATTCAATACAACCGCCGCAGTGATGATCTTAATATCCTGATGGTGAGTGTGAACAACCTTCGCTCTGACGCACTTAATGCGACAGCGATGCCAAACAGCTATGCCTACGCACAACAGTCGATCAACTTCACCAACCACTACAGTTCAAGTAACGATATGTTTGGTATTTTCGGCTTGTTCTACGGCCTACCGAGCAGCTACGCAAGCAGCATCGAAGCTCAAGGGTCAAGCGCAGTATTGCTCGATGTTTTAGAGAATCACGATTACAAGTTTGCTGCTTTCAGTGGCGACAACTTTAGCGATGCACTTTACTCGGATATTATCTTCCGAGGCCGTGATGTGATGCCAGAGCAAGCAACTTATGATGACCAGAGTGCAATAAAAGCTTGGTCTGACTGGATTCAATCACCGCAAGCTAAACGCCCTTGGTTTAACTTTATTGAACTAACTACACTGGATAACTTCGCCAGCTACGATTCAAGTTCAGAGTCGGACTCAACGTTAACGACAGCAGAGCGTTTTGCAGCAGACTATCAAAAGTCCGCGACAGCGGCCGACGATCAGTTAGCAACTATCTACGCTGAACTGGAACGCTTAGAGCTCGCCGACAACACAGTGGTTATCATTACCTCTAACCACGGTACTGAGTTTAACGAAACCAAAACCAACAGCTGGGGTGCAAACTCCAACTACAGTCGTTATCAGTTACAAGTACCACTGTTTATTAGCTGGCCTGGTAAGTCTGCTTCTGAATACACTCACCGTTCTAGTCATCTAGACGTGTCAGTAACACTGATGCAAGAGCTATTGGGTGTATCTTCGAACCCAACGGATTTCAGTAGTGGTCGCAGCCTGTTTAATGAACGTAACAGAAAGTGGATCCTCGCAGGCGACTCTCGTGAACTTGCGCTTGTTACTGATCAGCAAACAACGGTGTTAGATAAATTCGGTAACTACAAATTGTACGACCAGAATTACAAGCGCCTGAAAAACGTAAGCCCTCGCTTACCTGTGTTGATGCAAGGCCTGACTGAGCTACAGCGTTTCTACACAAAAAATGACTAAATAATCAGCAAACAGAAAAGGGAAGCCAATGGCTTCCCTTTTTTATTGCCGTGAATGATTAGAAAACAAGCAACAAAACAAAATTATGAAAATTAAGGGTTTACAAGATCCTCTGCCCCTTATATTATTCACGCCACTGGAGGGATGGCTGAGTGGTCGAAAGCACCGGTCTTGAAAACCGGCAACCGTTAATAGCGGTTCTAGGGTTCAAATCCCTATCCCTCCACCACATTAAAGAAAGCCGCTGAGAAATCAGCGGCTTTTTTGTATCTGGCGTTTACGTAAAGAACTTACGTAGTTTCTACTACGCCACCTTTCGGCTCACTTCAAAACGCCCGATCAATTGGTCTAAGCGGCTCAATGCATTGCCCATCAAGGACACTCGACGCGCGAGTTGCTTAGTCGACAGTTGTAAGTCAGATATTGAACGTTGCGCTTTATCTGCCGTTTGCCCATTTTTCTGACTATTCTCATCTAGGTTAGACATCGTGGTAAAGAGATCGCTCACCGCTGCTTGAATTTGCTCACTGCGAGCATTTGAGTCGACTGTTAAGTTTCCTTTACTCACATTCTCAACGCCTCGCTCCATGGACTCAACAGCACTGC
Organism: Vibrio sp. 10N.261.46.A3; assembly: GCF_041472995.1. Taxonomy (NCBI): domain Bacteria; kingdom Pseudomonadati; phylum Pseudomonadota; class Gammaproteobacteria; order Vibrionales; family Vibrionaceae; genus Vibrio; species Vibrio sp. 10N.261.46.A3. The sequence continues at coordinate 12,198 of NZ_JBFRRH010000082.1, forward strand.
GAGACTTACTATGCAGCTCTTTCATTAGGTCACTAATATGATTAGCGGCTTGTGAAGTACGATCAGCCAGAGTTCTTACTTCAGAAGCGACGACAGAGAACCCTCTCCCGTGTTCACCTGCTCTTGCCGACTCGATGGCCGCATTCAAGGCCAAAAGGTTAGTCTGCGCGGTAATGTCAGTAATGATATCTATAATGTCAGACACCTTGGTCATTTCATTATTCACCTCATTCACGCTATGCGCCGAGCTTTCTACGATATTGCGAACAATCTCCATGCCTTCGACAGACTGGTTGTATTCCTTTTCCGCGCTCAGGACGGCTTGTTTCATCACCGTATCCATTTGCGTTGCTGAGACACTCGCATGAGTAATTTCACTCTGTTGATGCTGACTCAACTGAAGCATATTGCTTAACGCTTGTGATGCATCATCACTGGTTTGCTTCATCACGACACTGCGACGAAACATCGATTCAGAAACCTCTCTAACTTCGTGACTCGCATGGATCAACTCACTCACCGTGTTATCTAAATTGTCGATAAAACTGTTAGTCCAGCGCCCTAAGTTGCCAAGTTCATTATGACTGAATGTGGTGGGATCTAGTCTCCGACTTAAGTTGCCATCACCTTCGGCTAAGGTCTGCATTACCCCGGTCATTTCGTGAATCTTCTTCGCTAGTGGTTTGGCGCTAACTAAACGGAATAAGCCCAATGAAAGGAAGGCACAAGCGAACATAATGCCGCTCTGCATAACAGGTGTGAGTGTATAAAGGTTGGCAAACAATAATGGAACAAATAGAGGCAGTAGCATGCAGCTGATGAAGTGTTTAGATAAGGTATAACTTAGGCTTCGGTCTCTGTAGACCTCTTCTAAATCGGACTCACACATCATGCCAAAGGTATCTGGTGAACCATCCAATTGAAAGGTGATACCTTTGCCAATAACGGGTATGTGGCGATAGTCGGAATACCCGGGATAATCTATAAACAGGTTACTGCCATTTTTAATGGTTTCTCTTACGCCTGGGTGAAGCTGGTTGGTGGCTGGGTTCGTAAAGCGAATCTCAAATTCGGTGTGCTGCTGGATCTTAACCGTTCCCCAATCAGTATGAATCCCTTGCTTTAAGTTCTCGCCGTGTGAAAAGGTATTATCTTCAAAGCGAGAACGAGAGAGCGCAACCCCCGGCTGAGTATGAGGATCATGAATGGAGTCGACCATAAAGATATAGTTATCACCCGACTCGCTATAAATATGCCCCGCTTCTCTTTGAATAATGTCACCAATAACATCATTAGGAACACGACCACATAGGAATTGCTGGGCACCTTCATCCCGAGAAAAGGGGACATAAAACATCAGCGTTACTTGATCATGAAACGATGAACTCGACGCCCCTACGTTCAACGTGCGTTGATCCATATACGGCCCATGAAGATAACGCTTTGAAGCCCCTTCAACTAAAGCCTTCTTGTCTCCAAGAGTAACCCCAATATGTTCATGATAACTCGATGCTTGTGCGACCCCCTTGGCATCGACGATCGCCAACTCAGAAAAATCCGTACTGCGTTTAAGAAGGCTAGCTAACGTCCCCTGAGCTTGTTCTTCCGTTCGACTTGCTAAATAAACCGCAGAGTCTTCTAAAAAATCCCATTGATTCTTGACCCAGTTATGCAGAAGTTGAACTCGCGTGTGAGCAATACTTTCAAAAGCTTGTTCAAGCTCCTCCGTCCTACTTCGATTGAGGAAACAAGCTCTGCGCATAGCCAGTTTTCCTGTTGCGCCAAACCAATTAAGCCAACTGCGTTCCTTGTCCGTCAGGTTCATTTTTATCCCTTGTGTTTTTATAGACACATGGGTAAAGCAATTTACAGACCACAATTAATCACACAAATACGTAACTAATTAATAAAAAAGTACTTTATATGAATCATAATGGTGCAAGCGTGTCTTTTATGGTGCAAGAGGCCTTATTTCACACCATCATTTCAATGAGCTATCAGTCGCCAATTTGAGAGGTTAACCGTAAACATGATAAGCCGCTTTTAACAGCTGCATGTGAATCGGCACCAAATCTTGATGTTGAGTTCGATATCCGCCACCGACTACGCAGGCCATCGGAATAGACTCTGATTTCGCTAATTCAATCATGAAACAGTCGCGTTCAAATATCCCTTGTGTCGAGACATTCAAATAACCCAGTTCATCGTCTTGATGGATATCGATCCCCGCATCATAAATAATCAGATCAGGTTGATGGTGAGCAATCGCTAACTTAGTGACTTGTTCAAAACAACGTAAGAACTCTTCATCTCCTGTTTCACGACTTAACGGCACATCTAAATCAGACAACGGTTTTCGTGCAGGGAAGTTTTTGTCGCAGTGGAACGACAAAGTAATGATGTCGTCATTCTCTTGGCAAAGTGTTGCTGTGCCATCACCATGATGAACGTCGCTATCGACGATCAGCACTTTATCGATATGTTCAAAGGTCAGCGCATGTTTTGTCGCTAAAACCAGATCGTTCAACAAACAAAAGCCACTGCCAAAATCATGATGCGCATGATGATAACCACCACTCAAATGAATCGCTAAACCACTCTCTATTGCCATTTCAGCGGCCAAGCAGGTTCCACCACTTGAGTAGAGTGTTCTCTCAATAAGTTGCTCGCTCCACGGGAAACCGATGCGTCTCATTTTAGCCGCAGGCAAATTACCAGACACGAGCAAATCGACATATTCGCTATCGTGAACCTGTTTTACCTGTTCAACCGAAACCGGCGTTGGTTGGCACACTTCAAACTTGCTTTTCCATCGAGGTTCACGATCCATCAGCGCCTCAACAGCACTATGCAACAACTGATATTTGTTGATTGGGTAGCGATGACCTTCGGGTAAAGGTAACTGTGAATAGATTGGGTGGTAAATTAAAGGAATCATAATCAGGTTAATTGCGTATCTTTCTCAAAATCATAACAGTCTCAGACTTGGCGACAACCTGAATTAATGATAATGATTATCGTTACTATCAATTAACGAAAAGAGACAACAATGAAAAGCGTAATACTCATCTTTGGGGTGATCTGCGGCTCAGCGGCAGCAGTAATGATTTTTGTAGGAATGCTAATGGCCAGTTGGTGGAGCGTTGATTTTCTCGTGTTAAGCCATCAAACTTAACTAATTGAACTGAAAAGGAATCACCATGAGCGTTATTTTTATTACTGGGGCGAACCGCGGCATTGGCTTAAGCCTGACTCAACAATACCTGGAAGGTAACCACAAGGTGTACGCGACTTATCGTGATGACAATTCAGCAAAAGAACTGCTCTCACTCGCAGGCCACAACACTAACCTGACCTGTATTCAATTAGAGATAACCGATTACCAAGCAGTAAGCCAACTCCCTTCGCACATGGAGTCGATTGATATCTTGATCAACAACGCTGGCTACTATGGACCAAAAGGCTATGGGCTGGGTAATACCGATGTTGAAGAGTGGCGTCGTGTATTCGAAGTCAACACCATCGCTCCACTAAAGCTTGTCGAAACGCTATTGCCGCTACTAGAAGACAGCCATATCAAAAAGGTCGCTTGTCTATCCTCTAGAGTCGGCAGCATGACCGAAAACACCTCAGGCGGCGGTTATATCTATCGCTCCTCTAAAGCCGCTCTAAACTCCGTGGTGAAGAGCCTAAGCAACGACTTAACCGAGAATGGCTTTACGGTGTTAGCACTGCATCCAGGTTGGGTACAGACCGAAATGGGCGGCCCTAATGCTCTGATCGACACCGACACTTCAGCTTCTGGCCTGATTGAAGTCATCGAGTCCGCGAATACTGAAGTAAGTGGTCACTTCTTCAATTTCGATGGCAGCGAAATAGACTGGTAACCCGCAGATGAATGTAGGCCCTCTCTCAAACCTAGTAAAGCACTCAACGCTGTTTTGTCTGACAGTGATGCTAGCTGGCTGTTTCAGTGATGGCCCCAGCGACTTGTTCGACGACTATCAAACCAAGATAGCCAGAGTACAAGATGCTGACAAGACAAAAGAGGAATGGGAATTTGAAAACCTACCGAGAAAGCGAGAACTGCTTCTTGACGTGCCCTCACTCTCTATCGGCCTCATCGACAGCTACCAGCTTCGTCAGTGTGGACTGTTCAATCTGATTGCAGAAAGAAATTCGGTTCTGGGCAAGGTCGCGGATGAGTTTCGTAATTACGATTATCAAGTCGCGCTACTTCAAGGCGTGGGCAAGTGTTTATCCAGCAATGAATTAGACCCAGAGATCGTAGAATTGTTAAGAGACATTGAGCAACAGAAACTCGCACAGTTTCCACTGCATCAATGGAATCTAATCTATGCCAGTGATGCGATGCAGTCACAAATGCGGGGTAGTCAGTGGTTACGCGCTGATATCGGCGATCAGGTACGACAAACCAGTGATGCCTTAGAACACATCAATCAAGCGTTAAACACATCGCTCGTTTCCGGCAAAACCATTGAGGTTCAAGAAGTACTAGAGAAGAGTTCGACCCTTGGGGATTTGTACTACTCGCTCACGCGAGCTTCGGCCGAACTTGATACCATTACCAAACAGCTGACAACTTTTGATGCCAACATCATCTGTGGTAAACAACGAGACACGACCAAGTTTCGTTATCTCAACAATGTGTTCGAGCAACAGTACATAGGTAAGGTTCAGCCTTACATGGCGCAACTGGATGGCTACTATCAACAGTTAGCCCCGCAACTGGGGATGTTTGACGCGCAACCTGAACTGCACAGTTATTACTTTCCCATTCAAGATGCGCATCACGCCTTTCGAGCATCAACTCGTCGCCATGTCGACTATTGGCAGCAACTGTTTAAACGTTGTGGCCGTAAAGTCGGACGTTAATCCCAACCTCAATAAGTCTTAGCTTTTAGTGCCCTTCTTAGCGGAAGTACCTTTCTTAGCATACGTACCTGTCTTGGTATAAGACTTCTTCGCACCACCGCCTTTGCGACGTTTAAAAGCCGGTCTTTCGACTTTAGGAAGATGACGCAGAGACTCAGGAACTTCGCCTGTTTTTACCTTGCCCATCAAACCATCAATCTTGCTTTCTAGCGCTTGCATGAAAGGTTGATACGCTTGATTTCGTTCTGCCATGCCTTGCAACTGGTGCTCCCAATGTGCCGTCATGTCTGGGAAGGTCGAATCCTCAGGTAAGGCATGAATCAAACCTCTGCCCGCAGGGCTACTATGAATGCTCTTACCTTGGCGCGTTAGCAGTTGCCTTTTGAATAGAGTATCTAAAATGCCCGCACGGGTTGCTTCTGTGCCAAGGCCGTCGGTCTCTTTCAAAATGGCTTTAAGGTCTTTGTTCGCGACAAAGCGCGCGATACCTGTCATCGCTTGTAGCAAGGTCGCTTCCGTGAAGTGTTTTGGCGGCTCGGTTTTCTTATCGCCAATCACACCTTCACGACACGTCAACACAGAACCTTTATCTAGCGGTGGAACCGCATCAGTTCCATCCCCCTTCTCTTCGGTATCTGTTTTACCCATCAACGCCTTCCAACCAGGGTTAATAAGCTGACGCCCTTTCGCAATGAACACGCCACCAGCAATATCAAAGACCAGCTTAGCATCAGCAAAAACCGCGGGTGGGTAAAACTGCATTAGATACTGGCGAGCGATTTGCTGATAGATCTTCATCTCATTAGCAGATAAGCCATTCACCGATGATTTCTTCGGTGTCGGGATTATTGCGTGGTGAGCGTCGACCTTGCTGTCGTTCCATGCTTTTGATTTAAGAGAAAGATCCGCACCTTGAGCTCCACTTTGAAGCTCTTTCGCATTGTTAGCGATTGCGTCTACTACCGACTCTCTTTGTGAGTAGTGATCTTTAGGTAAATAACGACTATCAGAACGAGGGTAAGTGATGAGTTTGTGTTTCTCGTACAAAGACTGACACGTGTCGAGAACCTGCTGAGCACTCATACCGAAACGCTTAGACGCATCAATCTGCAGTGCTGACAGCGAGTAAGGCAGTGGCGCAGCTTGTTTACTTTGCTTTTGCTCTGATTCCGTTACCGTCGCGGGTTGATTCGCAATTCGGTTAGCCACATTCTCAACCAGCTTTCGATTGAGCACGCGCCCTTCTTCATCTTGCCATGGTTTACATGCTTCGCTTGGCTTCCAACGCGCGCGAATATCAAAGCTCTGGCCGTTATTTTGATAAGGGATCAAAGCGTGCAGCGTGAAGTAATCTTTGGGAATGAAATTTTCGATCTCTTCATCGCGCCTTACGACCAAACCAAGTACAGGCGTTTGTACTCGCCCGACCGACAACACACCTTGGTAGCCCGCCTTTTGACCTAACAAGGTGTATGCACGAGTCATATTCATGCCATATAGCCAGTCGGCTCTAGAGCGTGCTAATGCAGAAATAGAAAGTGGGATAAAGTCGCGGTTACTGCGCATTTGAGAGAGCGCACGCTTCACGGCTGGTAAGTTCAAGTCGCTGATTAGCAGCCTGTCCATCGACTCTTTCTTAGCCTTGGATACCTTGCAGTAATCGATTACTTCATCCACCAGCAGCTGCCCTTCTCTATCCGGGTCACCCGCATGGACAATTTGGGTCGCGTCCTTCAATAGCTTTCGGATCACCGTGAGCTGTTTGCTTGAAGTCTTGCGCGGTCTTAGCTGCCATTGCTCTGGCACAATAGGAAGATCGGCTAAGTTCCACTTCTTATAACGGTCATCATAAGCATCTGGCTCAACCTGCTCCAATAAGTGTCCAATACACCAAGTCACCACATCGCCATTACCACATTTGATAAACCCTTGGTCTTTCTTTTGTGGATTAGGCAGTGCAGCGGCGATCGCGCGGCCGAGGCTTGGTTTTTCAGCAATAATAAGGCGAGACATGTTTTTCCAGATGCTACAAACAATTAGAGCCACATTATCTAATGTGGCTCTAATAAATCAAGAAAAACTGGTTGTTTATACAGTTAGCCTTCAAAAAACTACTGACTACCAAATATGCACTACTTAAAACATACCTTATACAAACTTTCGTAACTAGCTGACTTGTTTTGAATCTACCAATGACTATGCGGCCACAGCCTGTAATGGCTCTAGAAAAAGCAACGATTTTTACACTATATTATTGGTTTTATTTATTTTTTCCTAACGAGAGAACTAGCGTAATAATAATGAATTGATCTTAGGCAGCGTTCTTTATTAATTGATCCAAATCAATACTCGAGTTTGGTGGTTCTCGTTAAATACGGAAAAATACAAAGGTAAATAGCGTTTATCAATCCATATACAATTGGAGTTGTTTTAAGACAAAAATGCGGTTTATAGTGCGGAGTACAAATCAATACAAGGGAGGTAAAATGGCTATACATAGACAATAAAAAAGCCCACTCAAAGCGGGCTAATTTATCTGTATCACTCACGTTGTAATAAGCAGAGTTTAAAATCTTTGTAGGAGAAGAATTTAAACTTTAAGACAACGATTATGACGGCTTGTTTCACGGCGAATCATATCAAAGTCTATGTAAAAAACAACGTGCTAAACTTACTTAAACGAGTATACGAGTATGTTTCAAAAGTTAAACTCTTTACTAGATGTAATAGAATCAGTTTTAGCGATTATCGACTTCTTAGTTGCTGAAGACTTCCAACTACCTACAGCTATTATGGCTTTTATCACCAGATTTAGTTTTTAGATTTAGTTGTGCGGCCCTATCTTGGGCTGCTTTTGCTCACTTATAAGAACTCAACGAACTTAGAGAAATCGCGCTCTGGCACTTTCATTGGCGTACAGCCCGGCGTACCTAAGTAAAGGAAACCAACAATTTCGTCGTCGCCTTCTAGGCCAAATGCTTGGTGTACTTCTGGGTGGAACATCCATTTACCTGAGCGCCAAAAGCCTTGGAAACCTTGTGCGACTGCGGCCATTTGCATCGCCTGTGCAGCACAGCCCGCAGACAGATGTTGTTCGATAGCAGGCACTTTCTCGTGCTCAGTCACTTTTGCAATCACGGTGATAACCATTGGAGCTCGGAACGGCGCTTTTTTTACTTTCTCGATAACCGCTTCTTCGCTTTCATCCGCTTCAGCGGCGCGCACCAAGATGTCTGAAAGCTTCTGTAGGCCTGAACCTTGCGCGATAACAAAGCGCCATGGTGTTAGTGCACCGTGGTCTGGCGCACGCAGTCCTGCCTTGATGATGTTTTCTAACGCCACACCTTCAGGTGCCGGATCAGAGAGTTTTGCGATTGAGCGTCTGTTGAGCAATAGATCCAAAGCATCCATTTGAAGTCCTTACTATTTCTTTATTATTTGTATACTTGAACTTTAGCACAGAATACAAACGATAATAAATCTCAACGGCTGTCCATTTAGGCTAGATTAGAAACAATAAAGGCTCCTAAATCTATGACTTAGGAGCCTTGTTCAAAGTCTAACTCAGCAAATTAAGTAACAATATCTACCGATAAGATTACAGTTTGATAGCTGATTCTATAACTTAATCGCTAGCTCAACACCTTGACGAATTGCGCGTACTGCATCCAATTCACCCGCGTAATCGGCGCCGCCTATCACATGCAGTTTGCCACCAAACTCTTGCCACATGTCTTCGAATGGACGAACTGACACCTGACCTGCACATACGATAACCGAGTCAGCATCCAGCACCTGCTCTTTCTTACCAACGCTGATATGCAGACCTTTATCATCAATCTTGTTGTAGCTTACGCCACCCAGTAGGTTCACACCGCGTTTTTCTAGGGTGCGCTTATGAATCCAGCCTGTAGTCTTGCCCGGACCTTTACCAACACGACCCGCTTTACGCTGCATCACCCAAACGGTTTTATCGCTGAACGAATCAGGGTAAGGGTAAAGCCCACCTGGGTGTTCCATATTCTTATCGATGCCCCACTCATGCAGCCAGTCATCTAAACTGTGCGAGGTAGGCTCGGTTAGCATGGTTGCTACATCGACACCAATACCACCGGCACCAACAATTGCGACCTTTTCGCCTACTGGTGCCTTTTCGCGAATCAAGGTTTGGTAGTCGACCACGTTTTCTTGGTCGATGCCCTCAATATCGAGCTTTCTTGGTTCAACACCCGCAGCCATCACCACTTCATCGTACTTCAACAACATCTCAAACGTTGCTTCAGTATCCAGTTTCAGGTTCACGCCTGATGCGTCGATTTGGTTAGCAAAGTAACGAATCGTTTCTCTGAACTCTTCTTTGCCCGGAATCTGCATTGCCAATCTAAACTGACCGCCGATACGGTCATTTTTCTCAATCAAGTCAACCTTGTGTCCACGTTGCGCTAGGGTCGTGGCACAAGCTAAGCCAGCAGGCCCAGCACCAACCACGGCAATAGTTTTGGTCGCTTCGGCAGGCTGAACAACAATTTCAGTCTCGTAACAAGCGCGTGGGTTAACCAAACAGCTCGCGCGTTTACCTTTAAACACATTATCCAGACAAGCTTGGTTACAACCGATACAGGTATTGATGAACTGAGCTTGGTCTTGAGCCGCTTTATTAACAAAGTCTGGGTCTGCCAAGAATGGACGCGCCATTGAAACCATGTCGGCCTGTCCTGAACTGAGGATACGTTCGGCCTCTTCTGGCGTGTTAATTCGGTTACATGTCACCACTGGGATCGACACGTATGGTTTCACTTTTTCCGTCACCCAAGAGAATGCGCCTCGTGGCACTTGCGTCGCGATAGTCGGAACACGAGCCTCATGCCAACCAATACCAGTGTTGATGATAGTCACGCCCGCTTCTTCTAGCTTCTGAGCCAAAAGAACAACGTCTTCAAACGTGCTGCCTTGCTCAACCAAATCCAGCATCGACAGTCGGAAAATAATAATGAAATCTTTACCCACCGCTTCGCGAATCGATTTAACAATCTCTAGTGGGAAACGCATACGCTTCTCGTAAGAGCCACCCCATTCGTCGTAACGCATGTTGGTACGCTTACAGATAAATTGGTTAATCAAGTAACCTTCCGAGCCCATGATCTCAATGCCGTCATAGCCAGCAACTTGAGCAAGCTCTGCACTATTGGCAAAGGCACCGATGGTCTTTTTGATCTGACGAGGGCTCATCTCACTCGGTGCGAACTTAGCGATTGGCGCTTTAATACCCGAAGCACTTTGCGCGAATGGGTGCATGGCATAGCGGCCAGCATGCAGCAACTGAAGGGCAATCTTACCACCATGCTTGTGCACGGCTTCGGTAACAACTTGGTGCGCTTTTGCGTGCTTCACTTTACTGAATTCAGCACTAAATGGGGTCAATCTGCCACGTAAATTAGGAGAGAAACCACCGGTAACAATAAGGCCAACGCCTCCTTTTGCTCGCTCTTCATAAAACGCGGCGAGTTTGTGGAGACCTTCTTTATTTTCTTCTAAACCTGTATGCATTGATCCCATCAATACACGGTTACGTAACTGGGTAAATCCAAGATCGAGTGGTTCAAGTAAATGTGGGTACATGGCAGACATCACTTCTATTATTTTATCCTTGTGGTCTGACCACAGTATAGTTCAATTACCAAAAGTTCAAACAACCGTTTACATTTTTGTAACACCGATCATAATGCTGAAGGTATTAATCGTTCAGAAACCCTTAATTTGACTACACTTAATGAGAATATATATCGATTAACAATTCTTGGTGTAGTTTGAGCTTGGGAATTATCGTAGGATACTAAGCAGTTCATATTATTGAGATTAATGGTACTACGGCTTGTTAAAGCGACGTGATCTCACTGCGGAGACAGAATGAAAAAAATATTCAAATTTATAGGCATGATCTTTAAAGGGATTTGGAAGCTCATTACGTTTGTACGTCTTGCGCTGGTTAACCTAATCTTTTTACTCAGTATCGCCATCATCTACTTTGTGTACTTCCATTCAGATACGGCTCAACCGACGGTTCCACAAGATTCGGCTTTAGTGCTTAACCTGTCTGGCCCTATTGTGGAACAAAGTCGCTATATCAATCCGATGGATTCGGTCACCGGTTCGCTGCTTGGCAAAGACCTTCCAAAAGAGAACATCCTGTTTGATATCGTTGAAACGATTCGCTACGCAAAAGACGATGACAAAGTTACTGGTATCGTTTTAGCACTCAAAGAGTTGCCAGAAACTAACCTAACTAAGCTACGCTACATTGCTAAAGCGTTGAATGAGTTCAAAGCAACAGGCAAACCGATTTATGCAGTGGGTGACTTTTACAACCAAAGCCAATACTACCTAGCCAGCTACGCAACTAAGGTCTTCCTATCACCAGATGGTGGGGTTCTTCTTAAAGGCTATAGCGCTTACTCGCTTTACTACAAAACGTTGTTAGAGAAACTAGACGTAAACACGCACGTGTTCCGTGTGGGTACTTATAAGTCAGCTATCGAGCCTTTCATTCGTGATGACATGTCAGACGCAGCGAAAGAGTCCGCTTCTCGTTGGTTAAGCCAGCTATGGGGTGCGTACGTTGATGACGTCAGCAACAACCGTCAGATCGATGCTAAAACACTGAACCCAAGCATGGACACCTTCTTGAAAGAACTTGAGTCTGTGGACGGTGACATTGCAAAACTGGCCGAGAAACTTGGCTTAGTGGATGAGTTAGCGACACGCCAACAAGTTCGACTAGAGCTTGCCGATGTTTTCGGCAGTGACGGCCAAGACAGCTACAACGCGTTTGGTTACTACGAATACCGTGCAACCATGCTTCCAGACATGACCAGTGAATCTCACGACGTTGCCGTGATTGTAGCGAGCGGCGCAATTATGGATGGCAAGCAACCACGTGGCACGGTTGGCGGCGATACCACTGCAGCCCTGCTACGCCAAGCACGTAACGACGATAAAGTGAAAGCCGTTGTACTTCGTGTAGATAGCCCAGGTGGCAGTGCCTTTGCTTCTGAAGTTATTCGCAATGAAATAGAAGCGATCAAGCAAGCGGGTAAGCCGGTTGTTGTGTCGATGTCGAGCCTTGCTGCTTCGGGTGGTTACTGGATCTCGATGGGCGCGGATAAGATCCTAGCTCAGCCAACCACACTAACGGGTTCAATTGGTATCTTCAGTGTTATCACCACCTTCGAAAAAGGGCTGAATGATATTGGTGTTTACACAGATGGCGTTGGTACCTCACCTTTCTCTGGTCTTGGTATTACGACTGGGCTTAGCGATGGCGCGAAAGACGCGTTCCAAATGGGCATTGAAAACGGATACCGCCGATTCATCAGCCTAGTTGGAGAAAATCGCGGTCTGGAAGTCGATGCTGTCGACAAGATTGCTCAAGGTCGAGTTTGGACAGGTCAAGATGCGATTCAGAAAGGCTTAGTCGATGAGATTGGTGATTTCGATGATGCGGTTGCAGCAGCAGCTTCACTTGCAGAGCTTGAAAGTTACAACATCTACTGGGTAGAAGAGCCACTTTCGGCTACTGAACAATTTATTCAAGAATTTATGAACCAAGTTCAGATGTCGATAGGCCTAGATATTCAATCGATGATACCAAGCAGTTTACAGCCGGTTACTCAGCAGTTAGCTCAAGATAGCCAGCTGTTAGGCAACTTTAACGACCCACAAGGCCGATACGCTTTCTGCTTAAATTGCCAAGTTCAATAAGTTGAGCCAATAACTCAATAACTAAGGGGTGCCTCTGTGTGAGGTGCCTCTTTTTATTGCATGATAATTCGCTATAATCGCCCCCCTGTTCCCTACATCACACTAAGTATTAATCGCCATGGAAAGAAAACACATCTATATCGCGTACACCGGCGGCACAATTGGCATGCAGAAGTCTATTGACCACGGCTATGTTCCTGTCGCAGGTTTCATGGATAAGCAGCTAGCTGGCATGCCTGAATTCCATCGCCCAGAGATGCCTGAGTACACCATTCACGAATACTCTCCATTAATGGACTCTTCAGATATGACGCCACTTGATTGGCAGACTATCGCTGATGACATTCGCGCGAATTACGATAAGTACGATGGTTTCGTTATCCTGCATGGTACAGACACTATGGCTTACACTGCCTCAGCACTGTCTTTCATGCTTGAAAACCTCGGCAAACCTGTGATTGTTACGGGCTCTCAGATCCCATTAGCAGAGCTTCGTTCAGACGGACAAGCAAACCTGCTGAATGCGCTACACATTGCGGCAAACTACCCAATCAACGAAGTGACACTGTTCTTCAACAACAAGTTGATGCGTGGTAACCGAAGCACTAAATCACACGCAGATGGCTTCAATGCGTTTACGTCTCCAAACCTGAATCCTTTGCTAGAAGCGGGTATCAATATCCAACTTAGCAATAACGTAAAGGTAAACGAACAACCTGAAGGTGCTTTCAAGGTTCATAACATTACTCCGCAACCTATCGGCGTAATCACAATGTACCCAGGCATCTCACACGAAGTTATCCGTAACACGCTATTACAACCTGTTAACGCGATGATTCTGCTTACTTTTGGTGTGGGTAACGCACCACAAAACCCAGAACTGCTTCAGCACTTGAAAGATGCCTCAGAGCGCGGTGTTATTGTGGTGAACCTAACTCAATGTTTGGCGGGTAAAGTCAACATGGGTGGTTACGCGACAGGTTGTGCACTGGCAGAAGCGGGCGTGGTCAGTGGTTATGACATGACACCAGAAGCGGCATTGGCGAAGTTGCATTATCTATTAAGCCAAAACCTAGGCTACGAAGAAGTGAAGGCTCAGATGCAACAAGTGTTGCGCGGTGAGATGAGCTTATAACCGGTTCAAGGATTCACGTTAAACCCAATTATTCTATGAAAGCAACGGCGGCTTAACGTGAACTAAATCGTTTTATTGCTTATAAATAAACGAGTTAAACTAAAAGGGGTGGCACATTGCCACCCCTTTGTTGTAATTTAAGCTTAATGATTCGGGTTAACCCTAACAATGTCTTCTTGATCTGACTTAAACTGTTTCTTTAGTTCAGACTTAGATTTAAAGCTAATCTCACCACCAGCTGCAATTGTCATATGTTGAGCTTCAGAGTTATGTTTAGATTGGTATAACATAACCGCTTGCATACACGAGTCGCGCTGTTCTTTTGAGAGCGCCGTACCTTCTGGCCATTTACCCGTTTCAACTGCGTAGGTTAAACGTTCGTAGACCTCGGGTGTCATTGCGCTAAGAAGTTGTTCTGCATCCATGGTAAAGCCTTAGTTTTAACAATTTTCACCAGAAAATAACCCGTAACAGAATTGAGTCAAGAACCTGACCAATAATAAGTGCATCTGATCACAAGTGAAGGAATATGAAAATTATGAAATGGTTGGCGATTATCCTATTGCCTTTCACTCTGGTTGGGTGTCTTGAAGGGAACAAAAATACCGATCAACTGTGCCAAAGCAACCCGGGTCTTCAGTGTGAACAATTGAACATGAACGATGGGCAATGTCGTGTCGCACGTACCGACCTCATCTGGCATCGATTTGAAGTTCAGAAGCAACCCACCGAAATCAACAAAATTAAAGAATTCGAATTAGTCACTGCCTACAAAAAGTGTCTAGAGCTCGCGGCACAGATCGAAACGATCGATCAATCTAAGCTGCAAGAGCGTCGCTTTACCTCTTTAATGCACAGTATCGAAGAGTCTGAGCGCATTGTTGATGAGCTATCGAAATCCGATACACCGGAAACGCTGTACTTCTTGTGGTCGCAAACTGGGGACACCAATGCCAGACGCAGTTTCCTACAACTAGAAGGCTCTGAAGCGTTAAACACAGCCGAGATGCAGTATGCCTTGGCAACCTTCTATACTACCCGCAATCATATAAAGACACTTAAGCTACTCAATAATGCGTTAACGCTTTCTAATGGCTCGGCAGCCAACACTGAAATCTTCAAGTCGATGGCCAGTATCAACCACAGCCTGGGTCATATGGAAAAAGCGTACGTTTGGGCGATGGTTGCCAAAGACTTTGATGTGCCGATTGCTTCTGAAGCCGAGCTCACCGTGTTGTATCATTTCGACAAGGCAACCTATAAGAAGCTAAATAAAGACGCAGACAACATTGTCGAAGCGATTGAGGATGGAATTTACAGCCCTTCAATCGTCCCAAGTTACTGAGCGCTTCATTTATAGTGTTCTAACTTAAGCTTCTTATTCTCCTGCTTTCAAATAAAAACAGCTACCTTTTTGGTAGCTGTTTTTATTTGTACTAGAGTTAAATCTGAAATCTTGGACGTTTCAGCATTCCTAAATCGACAAATGCGACCTGTAAGGATTAGACAATAGTTACAAGTTATTTCGTACTTTCGTCATTTTTGTTGAAAATTAACGACACTGAATTAACACAGAACCGTTCACCTGTGGTCTTCGGACCATCAGGAAAAACGTGACCTAAATGACTATCACAGGCGGTACAACGGATCTCTACACGCTTCATTCCGTGACTTAGATCTTCTATATAGCGTACAGCTTCATCATTCACTGGGGCATCAAAGCTTGGCCAACCACACCCAGAGTCATATTTGTTATCCGACAGAAACAAAGGGCTTTCACAGCATGTGCAGCTATAGACGCCAGTCTTATGGTTGTGCAGTAACTTACCGCTATATGGGGCTTCAGTACCACGTTCACGACACACTGCAAATTCGTCGTCTGTTAGGCGTTCACGCCAGTATTCATCAGGCTTTATCATATTTCCTCCCTTTTGAATCACGTTAATATCTCTCCACATTCTCAGTTATTATATTTACTTTTTTCTATAAAGGCTTGCATATCACTCGTTTTGTAGCACATACTTTCTCACCAGGAAACATTGTACATATACACTCATAAGTGAATCATCATTTAGGGGTATTTTACCCAACTGGAAGGGTACAGAGCCACTTGCAATGGTCAATTTTCAACCACTTACACCCAATTGTTAAGAAAAGCGTCGCTTTTTTTTGACATTAAACAAGTTAAGTCGGATTATCTATTGCAGATGTATACTGGATTCTGTAATTTTACTACCAGTTATCTTTAATCAGAAATTAAGTTGTGGAGCAACTACAATGACTATCAAAGTAGGTATTAACGGTTTTGGCCGTATCGGCCGTTTCGTATTCCGCGCAGCTCAAGAGCGTGCAGACATCGAAGTAGTAGGTATTAACGATCTAATCGACGTAGAGTACATGGCATACATGCTTAAGTACGACTCAACTCACGGCCGTTTCAACGGTACTGTTGAAGTTGAAGGTGGTAACCTAATCGTTAACGGTAAAACTGTACGTGTTACAGCTGAGCGTAACCCAGAAGACCTTAAGTGGGATGCTATCGACGTAGACGTAGTTGCTGAAGCAACTGGTCTTTTCCTAACTGACGAGACTGCACGTAAGCACATCACTGCTGGCGCTAAGAAAGTAGTTCTTACTGGTCCTTCTAAAGATGCAACTCCAATGTTCGTAATGGGCGTTAACCAAGCATCTTACGCTGGTCAAGACATCGTTTCTAACGCTTCTTGTACTACTAACTGTCTTGCACCTATCGCTAAAGTACTTAACGATAAGTGGGGCATTGAGTCTGGTCTTATGACTACAGTTCACGCTACTACAGCAACTCAAAAAACTGTAGATGGCCCTTCTGCTAAAGACTGGCGCGGTGGCCGTGGTGCTTCTCAAAACATCATCCCATCTTCAACTGGTGCTGCTAAAGCTGTAGGCGTTGTTCTTCCAGAACTAAACGGCCTTCTAACTGGTATGGCTTTCCGTGTACCAACTGCTAACGTATCTGTAGTTGACCTAACAGTTAACCTAAAAGAAGCTGCATCTTACGAAGAAATTTGTGCTGCAATGAAAGAAGCTTCTGAAGGCGAAATGGCTGGCGTTCTTGGTTACACTGAAGACCAAGTAGTATCACAAGATTTCATCGGTGAAGTTCAAACTTCAGTATTCGATGCTAAAGCTGGTGTTGCTCTAACTGACAAATTCGTTAAAGTTGTATCTTGGTACGACAACGAAATCGGTTACTCAAACAAAGTTCTAGACCTAATCGCTCACATCTCTAAGTAATTTCTTTTTAGAAATCGCTTTAGATAAGCATTAGCGAAGACTGTTTTGAGCAGACTTTGAAAAAGGCGACCTTAGTGTCGCCTTTTTAATACCTGCTATCTTTTAAACCGCGTCTGTCTAAGCCTATCAAGATAGCCCAAATGCAAAATTCAATTCTAATACTGACTCTGTTTATCACTCATAAAAACACAAGCATCACTCTAGTCAGCATTTGAATTCAATTTCCTTAGAAGGATCATGTAATGGATTTATCTACTCTACCTGCACTAGCGGTACTTTCTGACAACGTGACTATCGTTGAACACGAAGGTGTAAAACTGGTTCGCATTATCCACGATCAAGCAAACGCAGCGATTTCACTGTTTGGCGGCCATGTGGTGTCATTCCAACCGCAAGGTCAAGAAGACCTGATTTGGATGAGCCAACAAGCTAAATTCGACGGTAAAACGGCTCTGCGTGGTGGTCTTCCAGTATGTTGGCCTTGGTTTGGTCGCATTGCAGCACCAGCACATGGTTTTGCCCGTTCAAGTGAATGGCAATTGGTTGAGCACCGTGAAAACGAAGCTGGCGTGATTGTAAGCTTAGGTCTGAAGCCAAGCGAAGAGACGCTAGCAGTATGGCCTCATCAGTTTGATGCACGTTTGAATGTTGAGATCGGCGAGCAGCTAAAAGTAACGCTGGACGTGAAGAATACAGACTCTCAACCATGGACTTTCTCTGGTGCACTACACACTTACCTAAACGTTGGTGATATTCACACCACAACCACAACAGGTATGGGTGCTGAGTACATTGATAGCCTGCAAGGTGGCAAGATCTGCCAAGGCGGTTCTGAACTGGTACTGACCGACACAATTGACCGTGTTTACACGCAACCAGAAGCGCAAATCTTTGTTGCTGACAAGAAGCTGGATCGCACGCTAACAGTTGAAAACCACGGTCATAACTCTGCAGTACTGTGGAACCCGTGGGCTGAAGGCGCTGCTGGTATGGGCGACATGCAGGACGACGGTTACCTAACCATGCTGTGTGTTGAATCAACACTGCACGCACCAAGCCTAGAAGCAGGAAAAACATTACAGCCTGGCGAAAGCCACCAGCTGATTACGGTCATTTCCTCAAACTAGACCTCTAGCGAGTTTAATTAAAAATAAAAATGCAGCTCATTGAGCTGCATTTTTTATTGCCCTAACCTCACACGCATCGCCTAGTAATCAATGCTTTAACACAAGCCTATTAGTCCATCACCTCTTTGTTCAACCCCGCACCATTTAGCTCCCATCACTCTAGTTTATAAATATAACTATCAATTCATTAATTATTATCAATTACTGCCGATAAATAAGTACCTATGATAGAAAGCTCAATAACAAACTTCCTTAAAACCACTTAACAACACCTCAATGAAGACAGGATAGTGAATTCATGTTCGAGAAATACAAAAATCAAAGTGTTGGCTTCCAACTTAAGTTGGTCATTTTGCTGTGCTTGCTTATCGCCTTTGGCTCCATTGCGACACTCGTGTATAGAAATGCCTCTCAGGTGTTATTAGACAACACGTTGAAAGAACACCAATCCAAAGTAGAAGCGATGGCCAAAACCATCTCTGGTCAGTTCGATGCCTACCTGCACACCGCCAAAGTTTTAGAGTCCACTTTTCGTAACGGTTACCTAGCAGGTGTTTATGTTGAAAGTTATGACGTTGAGTTCAACGGTCATTCCATTCCTAACATGACTCAATACGGTGAGAGCCTAATAAACGACACCAAACTCGTTGATAGTTTTACCCGAGACACAGGTGCCGTAGCCACCCTATTTTCCCCATTTGGCGACGACTTTATTCGTGTGTCGACTTCTCTTAAAAAGCCTTCAGGCGAACGAGTCGTTGCGACCACGCTAGGGAAAAATCATCCTGGCTATAGCAAGCTCAAGAATGGCCAGCCTTATTACTCTCAAGTTAAGCTCTTCGGCCAACGTTACATCACCTACTATGCGCCTTTGACCAATGCTCAAGGCAAAGTAAACGGTATCTCTTTCATTGGTCTGCCAGTAGAAGAGGCGACTCAAAGCCTGTTTGAATCTCTGCGCTCTGTATCATGGGGTGACACCGGATACACCATCATTGTTGATAACGAGAAAGAGCATCAAGGCCAGTACTTACTGCACCCGACTAATGTTGGCGATGGTAAATCGATTGTTGACGTGGCTGACTACGACGGCAACAAACCTTTCTATCAGATCTTTGAACAGCCATCAGGTCTAATTCTATATCCATACAAGGTTAAAGAAACCGTTGGTGAGAAGTACCTTGTCTACACTGAAGTTCCTGGGTGGGATTGGAAACTGCTTGGCGGTACTTTTATCAAGGAAGTGACTAAAGGTAGCGACGAATTGCTCAAGCTCATCGCCATTATTGCGACCTTAATTGCTGCCGCCACCATCGTCGCGTTAACCTTCGTGTTGAACCGCACATTGACACCGTTAACGACTTTAAACGAGTACATGCTACGTCTAGGAAAAGGCGAAGTAAGCCTGCATATTCCAAACAATGGTAAGCAGACCAAGAACGAGATCAGCAATCTGAATACCGGTGTTGCGAACATGGCAGCCCAGCTGAACACACTCGTGGGCGAGATTCGTGCAACCAGTGACCAAGTACAGAACAGCTCAAGCAGTGTGTCACAAGATGCTAGCCACAACTTGAGTCAATCTGACCGCCAACAAGCACAGGTTGAGCAAGTCGTTACTGCCATAGAAGAGATGGCCACCTCTGCTGAATCAGTAGCGCAGCAAGTGAACAGCATTGCTGAAAATGTTCGCCTTGCTAATGAAGACAGCCAGAAAGGTTTAGAAGTCGTTGAAGGTGTGTGTATTGATGTTGCACAGCTGAACGATCAATTAGACAAATCAGCATCGGCCATCGAGCAAGTAAGCGCTGATAGCGAAAGCATTCAAACCGTCACCAAAATGATTGACGACATTGCAGAGCAAACCAACTTGCTTGCATTAAACGCTGCAATAGAAGCGGCGCGTGCGGGTGAGCAAGGTCGTGGCTTCGCCGTAGTAGCCGATGAAGTGAGAACATTGGCTCATCGCACACAAACGTCAGTCCAAGACGTAGTGAGCATCATCGAGAAGCTAAAATCTTCGACCCATAATGCCGTAAACCTTATGACGCAAAGCCAATCGAATGCAAACCAAGTACTCGATAAAGCGCAAGAAGCAGGCACCGCACTAGAGTCGATTGCTTCTCAAGTTGAATCTATTGCTTCTCAAGCTGAAACCATTGCTGCGACATCAGAAGAGCAAGCTCAGGTTTCTCAAGAGATAGCAGCGAACGCGCATGCGATCAGCGACTTGAACCAACAAAGCCGTGAAACCAGCGCTAAGACCTCACACAGTGCTGATGAACTTCAGAAACAAGCGGAATCGTTGAAGAATCAAGTTAACTTCTTTAGCTAAAAGCTGAGTTCTCTGTTTTATCAGCGACTCGCTCATAACTAATAGAGCCAACCATTCGTTGGCTCTATCTCTTCACTGACTGGTTCTATCTACTCTCGGATTGCCGTTAACCAACACAGCTGCGTTTATTCTAGCGCCCCACTATGCTTCCTGTTAAAATTTTGGACTTGAAATTTCTACCTCGAGTTCGCAATGACTTACCAATGCCCTTTGTGTCACCAACCTTTATCTCAAAACGATCGTACGTTTAAGTGTGAAAAGAACCATCAGTTCGACCTAGCGAAAGAAGGCTATGTCAATTTGATGCCTGCGCACCACAAACGCTCAAAAGATCCAGGTGACAACAAAGAGATGATGCAGGCACGTCGTCGTTTCCTTGAAGGTAACCACTATGACCCAATGCGCCATGCGGTGGTGACATTGTGTTCTCGCTATCTACCAGCTGAGGCACCTAGCCTATTGGATATTGGTTGTGGCGAAGGGTATTACACCAACGAAATTGCTGTGAATCTTCAAGAAAAGAATGGTGCGACTTTTGGCCTAGACATTTCTAAGATTGCTATCAAATACGCCGCTAAACGCTACCCTGCTGTCGACTTCTCAGTTGCATCAAGCCATCGACTACCCTTTGCTGAAAACAGCTTAGACGGCATTCTACGCATTTACGCGCCTTGCAAGGCTGAAGAGCTACAACGCACCATCAAAGATAATGGTGTGATGATCACCGTGACACCAGCTAGCCGACACCTGTATCAACTGCGTGATGCAATTTATGATGGCGTTCGCTTGCACGACGAAGATCCAGAAGTGATCGAAGGTTTTACGCTTGAGCACCAAGAGCAACTAAACTATATGATGGAACTATCGGGGTCAGATGCATTCGACCTGCTACAGATGACGCCGTTTGCTTGGAAGGCGAGT
This sequence comes from Vibrio sp. 10N.261.46.A3, assembly GCF_041472995.1. NCBI lineage: Bacteria > Pseudomonadati > Pseudomonadota > Gammaproteobacteria > Vibrionales > Vibrionaceae > Vibrio > Vibrio sp. 10N.261.46.A3. Next base: position 33,643 of record NZ_JBFRRH010000082.1, read on the forward strand.
GAAGAGTTTAAACAACAACTCACCGAGGCAGAGCAATTCAACTGTGAAGCTGACTTTATGCTGCGAGTGTACCGCAAACAAATTTAATTGATATTGATTATCATTTGTATTGAAATCTTATCTTGCCTCCTTTAGTATGCGTGTTCTTCAAGGAGGCATTTCATGCAACGTATTATTCTTATCGGATTAGCTACTCTTCTCACAGCTTGTGCTAATCAACCTGCAAAAGACACTTCTCAAAAAGTGGCTCAAACGGAATCCGTTTCCACATTCTATGACTACCAGTTCGCTTCTCCACAAGGCGAAACACTTTCTCTCGATGCATTACCCGAGCAGCTAATTGACGCTGATGTGGTTCTTATTGGCGAATGGCACACGCATTCTGCGATTCACCGCTTCCAAACCGACTTCTTAAAAGCGCGCCGCAACGCAACACCCAACATTGCGCTTTCAATGGAACAGTTCACTCGAGAGCACCAAGCCACGCTCGACCAATACTTAAACGGTGAAATTGGCGAACAAACTCTCATGTCTCAAGCGGCAGCTTGGCCGAACTATGAAAGTGATTACCGCGCATTAGTTGAGTTCGCAAAAGCCAACGACGTCGATGTTATTGCGGCAAACGCACCAAAGCCATTTGTGCAGTGTATTGGGCGTAAAGGATTACCTTATCTAGACCAATTGTCGACCGAGCAACGCCAATGGATTGCCGCCGAAGTGAATACTGGCGATAGCCCATACAAAGAAAAGTTCATGGCTTCTATGCACCACGGTACGCCCGAGCAAACAGAAAAGCAGTTTGCCGCTCAGGTTACCTGGGACGAAACCATGGCTGAGTCGATTGTGGATTACCTAGCATCAAACCCTGATAAACAAGTGATTCATGTGGCTGGCAAGTTCCACACCGAGGGTAGTTTAGGGACGGCGGCATCAATTCTACGTCGTAACCCTGATTTAAAAATCGCCATCATCAGCCCAGTTGAAGCAATTTCAGCGGATAGCAGTGATTATCAGCTTGAAGTGCTTTCGCCGCCGGCTCGCTTTGTTAAAAAAGAGAACCGAATGAAGGCATACAAGCACCTATCAAAACGTAGCGCTAGCCTAGAGTGTGACTAGGATCTGTTGATCCACTCTTCTAAGCTAAAGAGTCGATGGGCTAATCCTAGATAATTAGCCCATCGTCACAACTTGATCACGTTCCCGTCATTCATCCTAACTCTATCTAAAATCAAACATTCTTATCGGCACAAGACTTGCTTAGTAAATAGACGATTTAACCAAGCAGACGAAAATGTAATGTGCGAATAAAAAACATCACTATCGATGATTAATTGCACAAGTTTTTCACACCTCTGCCGATACTATATTTAAGGATAGGTAAGGAGAGCGATATGACGCCAGTAGGAACGAGTAATACTCAGCTGTATTCACCTTCGCAAATGAATGCACAAGCTAAAAGCACTGGAGCTGAAAAGCCTGCACCTCTTAAGGTTGAGCAAAATACTGTTAAGCTTTCTGATGAAGGCAAAGCCCTATTATCTGCACTTAAAGAAATCGATAAAGAAGCCAAGAAGGTCGAAGCTGAAAACGCGACCGTTACCGATAAGGTTGAGTCATTTGCTCATGGCGCTTTAGGTATGGATCACCCAGATAAGATTGAAGAAGAGGACGATGGTTCTTATTCAGCAGGGCAATACTTATCCGCAGCGGCAACCGTTGGTGGCATCCTACTCGCTTTAATCTAACTTTATCCCCAGTTACTGCACTTTCCTCTCTGCATTAAAGCGATTTGTCGTCACGACAACAGACCCGATTTGGTCTAAAAAACGAGTTCATTCCATAATTCCGCTCTCATTTTAATGGAATAATACTCGTGAAAAACACTTTTGAGCTTATTGACAAGCCGACCTTCTTTGGTGCTATAGCACTCCTACTCACGATAGTTTTCCCGCTCATTTTGTTCCCTGCACAGGGCGCAGACTGGATTGCGGTTGCGAAAACATTCATGACGGACCAACTTGGATTTTTATATCTTGCGCTAGGCCTCGCTGCCTGTGCATTTATGGTTTACGTTGTGTTCAGTGATATGGGACAAATTAAACTAGGCGAAGCTGATGAAGAGCCTGAATTCAAAACAGCATCATGGGCTGCAATGCTATTTTGTGGCGGTATCGGTGCAAGTATCTTGTACTGGGGCTGTATTGAGTGGGCTTACTACTACCAATCACCGCCTTTCCAACTAGAACCTGGCAGTGAAGAAGCGGTTCGTTGGGCGGCAACTTACGGTCTGTTCCACTGGGGACCAATCGCTTGGTCTATCTATCTGATCCCTGCGATTCCTATCGCTTACTTCTTCTATGTACGTAAACAGCCAGTTCTAAAGATCTCTAGTGCGTTAATGCCTGTTCTTGGTGAACACCGCAGTAAAGGCGTACCTGGAAAAATCGTCGATATCCTTTTCATTTTCGGTCTATTAGGCGGCGCTGCAACAACGCTAGGTTTAGCTGCACCTCTGATCACTGAAGGTCTGAATCACCTATTTGGTCTACCTAAAAATAACCTAACGCAAGTGATGGTGCTTTTAGTGTGTACTGCGATTTTTGCTTACTCATCTTATGCTGGATTGGAAAAAGGCATCAAGATCCTAAGTAACATCAACTTCTGGGGTGCGATGGGCCTACTGGCTTTCGTTCTGATTGCGGGTCCAACAATCTTCATGTTAGAAACGGGGTTAGACTCTATTGGTCGTCTACTGTCTAACTTCTTCGTGATGGCAACGTGGGCTGAACCATTTGGTGGCTACGGTACATTCGAAAACACTCACTTCCCACAAGACTGGACGATTTTCTACTGGGCATGGTGGCTAGTATTTGCACCGAGTATGGGTCTGTTTGTTGCGCGTATCTCTCGCGGCAGAACCATCAAACAAATGGTGTCAGGTTCTATCTTCTTCGGTTCTCTAGGTTGTTTCTTATTCTTCATGATTCTAGGTAACTACGGCTTATCACTTCAGCTTTCTGGTGAGCTAGATGTGGTTGCTATCCTGAATGCAGAAGGCGCAACCAAAGCTATCTTCTCGATGCTTGCACAACTGCCAATGAGCACGCTAGTTATCGCGGTATTTACACTACTGTGTATCATTTTTACTGCGACAACCTTTGACTCAATCTCATACATCCTAGCGTCTGTTGTACAAAACAACGTGACAGAAGAGCCAATGCGTTGGAACCGTATGTTCTGGGCATTTACTCTGTCGTTTTTGCCAACGATCCTGATGTTCTTAGGCGGTCTAAGTACACTACAAACGGCGGCGATTGTTGGTGGCCTACCGCTGCTTGCTATCTCTGTCATGTTGATGATTTCAGCGGTTCGTGCGACTAACCTCGACCTACGTCATCAAGATGCGTACATCGAGCCAACGATCAACATCGAAGAACTGCCAGACATGGACCCTTGGTCTGCTGAAGGTATGGCACTGGCTCAATTTGAGAAAGAAAAAGATGCTGCGCAAGAAGCCGCAGAACTTGAGCGTGTTGCTTACACAGAACTTGCCGCAGTGAAGAAAGAAATTCGCGCTTATGTGTTAGAACAAGGTTCACAAATGGAAACTCATGAGTTACCAGAGAACCTACAACAAGCACTTGAGCAGGCCGAGAGTAATCTTAGTGCCGCACAAGCGAAAAAGATCGAGTTATCTGAGCAAGCTCAGAATGCTCGTATCACGTTCAACCAGGTGGTTGCAGACTTACCGCTTGCTTGACATTAGCCATGACACAGTCCATTGATTTGGACCCTCCTAAATACGACAAAGGCTCACAGAAATGTGAGCCTTTTTTTATTCGGGTGATTGACTAGTCTTCGTTAACTAGCGGTTTGGGTGGTTCAAGATGTGGTCTTCCCAATCGACAACATCGATTTCGTAAACTACTTTGTTACGAACGCTTTCACCTGCTGCATGCATCTCTGCTTTTGATCCTGTGATCAATGGGTGCCACTCAGGGATCGGCTTAGATTCTGATAGAAGACGGTAAGCACAAGTGTCTGGTAGCCAGTGAAATTCATCGATCTTGTCACGAGTCAGCTTCAAACACTCTTCACCTGAAGTGAAGCGGTTCGGGTAGTCTTTACACGAACATGTTTTGTCGTTTAACCAGCTACACGCCACATTGGTGTAGTAAACTTCATCGCTATCTTCATCCATTAATTTATGCAGGCAGCACTTACCACAACCGTCGCAAAGTGATTCCCACTCGTTCTCGGTCATTTGCTCTAGTGTCTTTTCTTGCCAAAATGGATTCGTCATAGGATTACTTCTTACTCTTTTACTGGGGTGCGTGTTATACCGCTAGCCCATAAAAAGTTCAAGGATAATAATTGTTCATTCTTTGATTCAATCAACAGCTGTCACTCTCATCATTTTTTGCTACTATCGCGCACCCTGTTATTTAGTGAGTTTAATTTGATGGAATGTCGTCTAGGTTGTGGAGCATGTTGTATCGCTCCAAGTATTACATCTGCTATTCCTGGAATGCCTAATGGTAAGCCTGCTGGCGTACGCTGCATCCAATTAAATGAGCAAGATCTCTGCAAATTATTTGGTCAACCTTCACGCCCGAAGGTATGTCACCAATTCAAAGCTTGCCCTGTCATTTGTGGTAAAACCGACCAAGAAGCCCTTGATAACCTGATCGAGCTAGAAGCCATTACCTAAGATTAGCTGACCTTTTCTTCCTCCTATATGCCCAAGATTTCACAATTCTGCGAAATCTAAACTATCTTGTTGATACTGGTACAGATTAATAAGGATCGTTATGAATAGGTATATCGCAGAAATGTTCGGTACATTTTGGTTGGTGTTAGGTGGTTGTGGTAGTGCCGTCTTAGCCGCCGCTTTTCCCGATGTAGGTATCGGCTTACTCGGGGTTTCCCTCGCCTTTGGTTTAACCGTACTCACCATGGCTTTTGCTATTGGCCATATATCTGGCTGTCATCTCAACCCTGCTGTTACTATTGGACTGTGGAGCGGTGGTCGCTTTGATGCCAAAGACGTCGCACCTTACATTATTGCCCAGGTCATTGGCGGTATTATCGCGGGTGGAGTGTTATTTGTGATTGCTTCAGGCCAAGCAGGCTTTGACGCTACGGCATCTGGTTTTGCATCAAATGGTTACGGTGAACACTCACCGGGCGGCTACTCGCTCACAGCAGCACTGGTCTGTGAAGTGGTCATGACCATGGTATTCCTATTCGTGATAATGGGCGCAACTGATTCAAAAGCGCCTGCTGGGTTTGCACCTATCGCAATCGGCCTTTGTTTAACTCTGATTCACCTTATCAGTATCCCTGTCACTAACACCTCTGTGAACCCTGCTCGAAGTACCGGCGTGGCTGTATTTGTCGGTGACTGGGCTGTTTCGCAACTATGGCTATTCTGGGTTGCACCAATTATTGGTGCCGTGATTGGCGCGATGATATACAAAGCGGTGAGAGGTTCAGATTAAACTCTGAAAAAACGTCTAAAGCAACAAAAGAAAAAGCCGCTTAGTGATGATTCACCAAGCGGCTTTTTTAGATCTTATGACGACCGAGTAAGGAGTGCGAAAGCGTGGTGCCATCCACCAGCTCTAGCTCACCACCAACGGGAACACCATGAGCGATACGGCTTGCATTCACTTCATGGGCATTACATAGCTCAGCAATGTAATGCGCTGTTGCTTCCCCTTCAACTGTTGGGTTAGTCGCTAGGATTACTTCCGAGATATCACCACGACGCAGGCGGTAGTCCAAAACATCGAGACCGATGTCACTTGGACCAATACCATCAAGTGGTGAAAGGTGGCCCATCAATACAAAGTAACGGCCTGAATATTGGCCTGTCGCTTCTATTGCTGCAATATCTGCAGGGCTCTCTACTACACAGATTTGACCATTTTCCTGACGTTTAGGATTGGTACAAATATGGCAAGTATCTTCTTCAGTAAAAGTACGGCACTCATTACAGTGACCAATTTCGGTCATTGCTTGGCTAAGAGCTTCAGCCAATTGTAGGCCGCCTTTTCTATCGCGCTGTAACAAATGAAAGGCCATACGCTGCGCCGACTTGGGGCCAACCCCAGGTAGACAACGTAAGGCCTCCATCAAATGCTCCAGCATATGACTGGTACGCATATTTAACCGTTCTGATTTTCAAGTAATAGCCTGTTCAACACAAGCCACCACCTGAATTAACCTTTAAGAATAAGTTACTTAGAAAGGCATCTTCATACCTGGTGGAAGTTGCATTCCGCCAGTTACGCTAGCCATTTTCTCTTTTTGAGTTTCTTCAACGCGACGAGCCGCATCGTTGAAAGCAGCAGCGATAAGATCTTCAAGCATCTCTTTATCGTCTTCCATTAGGCTTTCATCGATATCAACACGGCGAACGCTGTGGCTACCAGTGATCGTTACTTTTACAAGGCCAGCACCTGACTCACCTGTAATTTCCATATTTGCGATTTCTTCTTGAAGCTTTTGCATGCGCTCTTGCATTTGCTGGGCTTGCTTCATCATGTTGCCCATACCGCCTTTACCAAACATGTTAATACTCTCTGGTCTAATTGGTTTATTAAAATTAATTAAGCTATACGAGCTTAAATGGGGGTTAAAACAGTGTGATTCAACCCCTCGATGTTCAGTTCTCAGATTTGCTTATCTGGGATGATACGCCGGTCACTAAACAAGAAAACGTTCTAGATAGGACGAACGCTGTCTCTGTCGAGTTCAGCGGCAAAACGTCTTTCAATGAACTGTACGTTGGCATCGTTTTCTAAAGCGGTAAACGCGTCTTTCAACTTACCTTGATACAATCGTTCTCGTAATTCTAGCGGCGTTTCTCCACCATCACCGATTTCAACACTCAAATGACACTCTTCTCCAAGCACAGTATTGAGAGACTGCAATAGCTCACTCTGTGCACGGTCCGTATTCAAGTGAGCTTGGCTCGCTCTTAACGTTAAAATGATTGATGTGTCGTTTTTAGCAAACACTGAGTTCAATGCTAACTGTTCAACAAGCTTGGCTGTCTCTAGCTTTTGAATCGTGGCGGACCATTCATCTTGAGCAATCGACTCTTGAAGCAATTTGTCGACCATTTCTGGTGTCTTAATATGCTCTAACGCACGCTTGATTTGAGTAGGTGTTAGCTCTTTGCTCACCTCTTTCACTACAGGTTTAGACGGTTTCCAGCGATAAGGTTCATTATCGTTGGTCACATTTTCTGTCGAAGAGGCTGATAAAGAAGCTGGCGACACCCGCTCAGAACCACCGTGTTGCTGAGCAACTCGATCAAGAACTGAAGTTTTAGCAGGTGTCGCTTTAGCCTTTTTTGGCGCCGAGCCTTTGTTTTCTGTTGCCGAACTGCCTCTACGTTGAGAACGTAATTGGTGGCGTAAACCACTCACAGGCGAAGTTGCACGCGCTGGCTGCTCTTGCGGAGCAGAAGGTGCAGCGCTTGGCTGTTGAACCTGACTCTGGTTTTGATAATTCGTTTGTTGCTGCTGAGGCTGCTCTGCACCGTAGCTTGGACGCTCATCATAAGCAGGAGGCGCATCATACTGGCTATGCGGGTAATCCTGTTCTGGATAACCTTGGTTGCCTGAGTGATCAGCGTAACCTTGCGAATCTGAATACTGTGCTGGATTCTGCTGCGGAGCCTGTTGTACGGGTTGCTGCTGCATAGGCTGCTGTTGAGGCGCCTGTTGTCGCATTTGAGGCTGTCTCGGAGCTGCCATTGGCGCAGGTTGACTCACTGACTGAGCAACGTTCTGAGCTTGAGCTGCTGGAACTGGCGCTGGGCTTGCCGACTGAGTCGAGATTGCAGTAGCAACCGCAACCGCTTGTTCAGCTGGTCTAAATGCCAACATGCGTAAAACCACCATCTCAATACCAACGCGAGCGGTTGGCGACAATGGTAAGTCTTCACGACCTTTCAACACGATCTGGTAGTAGAGTTGAATGTCTTGTGGACTAAGCGCTTTGCTAAGTAGTTCAAGCTTCTCTGCATCAGGCTGTGCCTTATCTAATGTAGATGGCAAAGCTTGGAACATCGCTAGACGATGCAGTTGAGTCGCAAGCTGATTCAGCAAACCATCCCACTCAACACCGTTCTCAGCAAGGCTTTGGATACACGCCATCGCTTGTTGTGGCTGCTTACTGCTAATCGCTTCAAGCAAGTGGATAGCTTGGTCGGTATCCAGTGTTCCGAGCATGTGAGCAACAGTATCTGTTACGACATTGCCGTTACCTAATGCGATAGCTTGGTCTGTAAGGCTTAGTGCATCACGCATACTGCCATCAGCAGCATGAGCAATCATTCCAAGCGCACGAGACTCAGACGTCACATCTTCTTGTTCAAGAATATGATCGAGCTGCTCGTGAATATTATCAACGCTGATCGGCTTAAGGTGGAACTGCAAACAACGCGACAAGATCGTCACTGGAAGCTTCTGTGGATCCGTTGTTGCGAGCAAGAATTTCACATACTCAGGCGGCTCTTCTAAGGTCTTTAAAAGCGCGTTAAAGCTATGCCTAGAAAGCATGTGTACTTCATCGATTAGGTAAACCTTGAAGCGACCACGTGCAGGCTTGTACTGAACATTGTCCAGAAGCTCGCGGGTATCTTCTACCTTAGTACGTGATGCCGCATCAATCTCAAGTAGGTCAACAAAGCGACCTTCATCGATTTCTTTACAGGTTGCACATTCACCACAAGGTGTTGAGGTAATGCCTGTTTCACAGTTGAGTCCCTTAGCAAACAAACGGCCGATGGTCGTTTTACCGACACCTCGTGTACCGCTGAACAGGTATGCATGGTGCAACCTGTTCTGGCTAAGGGCATTCTCTAATGCTGTTAAAACATGGGCTTGACCAACCACTTCTTTGAATTTGGTTGGTCGCCATTTTCGCGCTAACGCAAGATAGCTCATGAATAATTCCGAAAAGGATTAGTGACCGTCGAATTCGCAGATGCTAAACACTTCTAGGCCTAAGCCTTGTAAGCGCTTATCACCACCGATTTCTGGAAGGTTAATAACAAATGCAGCGTGTTCTACCACACCACCAAGCTGACGAATCAACTTTGTTGTTGCTTCAATCGTACCGCCCGTTGCTAGCAAATCATCAACCATAAGCACTTTATCGCCTTCAACGATAGCATCAGTATGGATTTCTAGAGTGTCGGTGCCGTACTCAAGCTCATAAGATTGTGCCACAGTTTGACGAGGCAGCTTGCCCGGCTTACGAACAGGAATGAAGCCAACACCTAGCTCAAGAGCAAGAGGCGCACCAAATAGGAAACCACGAGCTTCAGTACCAACGATCTTAGTAAAGCCCATGTCCTTGTATGTTTCCGCTAGCAGGTCGATAGTCGCTTTGTAAGCTGCTGGATCTTCCATCAAGCTTGTTACGTCACGGAACAAAATACCCGCTTTAGGGTAATCTGGAATGCTTTTGATGCTTGCTTTGATCAGAGAGATTTTTTCTGTGTTCATAATCTTATGCACTTCATTAGGCCGCTTTCCAAACTCTCGTTAACGAATCAAACATCAACGCTTGGAATTAAGGAAAGGTACGATTGGTATTCATTGCAACGAGAGTCATAACTCTGATTGCTGAAATAATAAACGCCCGCTATACAAGCAGGCACACTGGCTTAATGGTAGTGATTTTCTTTGCTGTCAGCAACCAACTCATGGGTTGGAAGTCGCATAAACCATGTGAGAAGAATAACAAGTACGCAAATTAGGAAAGCCTTGACCCAAATGATAGGGGCAAAGTAGATGGATAACGCAAAACTCAACAAGATAAAGAATACGCCACGCGTTTTAACTTGTTTGGTGACGGCACCGTGTTGATACCAATTGTTCAGCAAAGGACCCAGCGTTTTGTGCTCATGCATCCATTTATGGACTTTCGGATTACTTCGCATGAAACATGCGCTAGCAAGAAGTAGGAAAGGAGTGGTTGGCAGAACGGGCAAAACTATCCCTAGAACTGCGAGAAATATACAAAGGCCACCAGCAATATTGAGGCTTAAAACTCGAACGCTAATTGTGGCCTCCTTGAGTTAGCTATCACCAATCGGCGACGACAGCTTAACTAGAATGTTGCGTAACCATTAAATACACGGATCAACGTAAGTGTTGCTGGTAGCAATGGAATCATTAAAAATGCGGCTAAAAATCCTAAAAAGTAGAATACATTAAACGGGTCTTGAAAGTCTTTGTTATCTGCCATGATTGCTTCTTGTTTTTGTTAGTAAAGGTAAGTATCCGGCGAACCAAACCCGCTTTGCTAAATCGACATTTAACAAAAAAGGCATAGCCACACCATTTGCGCAACTATACCTTAATCAATTATTCACAAAAACCGAGGAAATATAGGGTTAATCAGTAGACCCTTGGTGTATGTCTAAACTGAAACTTGCCGATCCAAGTAGGCTCAACGAAAGTTGGCAGCCCTGTTCGATCGGAAGGTCCCGCGTAATAAAGTTCTTCTTGCAGTTCTCGCCCAAGCGCTCACCTGCTGCAATATGTTGATTCAATTCACCATTCGACCATTGCCCATCTAAACCCGCAGGTAAAATGGAGATGGTTCCCTCGGCAAGGTCTGCAACACCAAACAAAGCATTCACTGGGGTGGAACATTTAGAGCAACGAATCCCCTTCTCTAGAATCTCAGCGATATCTTTGAGATCAACGTTAAAATCTTTTCTGTTTCTTATGTAATCGTGGAACAGCGCTCTCACTAACAATGTTGTCGCGGAGCCGCCATTATCAGACGACGATGAATCGACGAGGTAAAAAGCAAACTGCCCGTTCATCATCCACGCATAATCAAACACAAGTGGCATCATCTCTGTTGATTGCAGTAACCGGTAACTGCAACGCCATGATCCTTGTCGCGTATCTTTCTCTGGAAGCAACGCATGCAGTAAGTCTTTTGCTGCGCTTGGGTTATCTTGAAGGTAATTCAGATGCCAATGCAGTTCTTGGTCTTCAGGGATCTCTCCCCCGTCATCCACACAGAACCATTGGCTCGAAAAATCTCGTTGGTCTGAAATGTTATCGAACGAATCTGTCAATGTATTCGCAATCGCACTTCCTAGGTGACGGTGATCCTCTAACGGTTTCGCTAAGAAGTCTTTAATACCAAATCGCAAGGCTTTCGCCACATCAGACATATCATCAGTGCCGGACACCACGATCATAGGCAGTGACGGGTACTCTAAACTGAGCTCTTCCACAAGCTCGATGCCATCAAGTATTGGCATTGATAAGTCACACACAATTAAATCTGGCGCTGAGTCTCTAAGTTTCTGCAAAGCGTCCAGTCCATTTTCAGCCTCAACCACTTTATAACCGACCTTGTCTAGGTACGCGCTGGTTATACGGCGAAAAATAGGATCATCATCAACCAACATCACGCATTTTTGGTTAATTACTTCCTGAGCCGAGGTCATTACTGGCTGACTGTGAGTTTTGTACATAATCTATAACCTCACAAAACTAAGTCGAATTATTATTGTTATCTGTTCTAAGAACTAATATAAAACTTAGTAATAAAATGCTAAATACACAAATTTGCACTCTTTGCTGGTAATTCGTGACGAGGGTTGGAATACTTGTAAATAGTGCAACGAGTTGACGTAACGCAAACATTGATCTCACTGTTACGTATAAATTAGATGAGATTGTAAACAAATGTGTCTGGATTTATGAAATTAGATGATTTAAACCTCTTTCGACTCGTCGTTGAAAATGGGAGCTACACCGCAACATCGCGCAAGACTATGATTCCGGTTGCGACCATCACACGACGCATCCAAGCCTTAGAAGATTCTTTGAACCTTAGGCTTCTAAATAGACACGCGCGTAAACTTTCTTTAACAGAGGCAGGCGAACGTTTCTTCAATGAATGCTCTCCGCTGTTGCAACGTCTTTCTTCTACCGCAGAAGAGTTAACTGACGTGTGCAAAGGCGCTTCCGGTAAGATTCGTATTACGGCACCCTCAAACCTGACCAAGCGCATGATGATGCCAATGTTCAGTGAATTCATGACTCAATACCCTGATATCAATATTGAGCTGATGATGAACAACCAAGCGGATCAGCTGGATCCAACGGAATGGGACGTAATTTTCCGTGTCGGTCCACAGCGTGATTCAAGCCTAATCGCTCGAAAAATCAGTGAAGTCAAAGATATTCTTATCGCGAGCCCTGAGTACTTAGCGAAGAACCCAGCTCCAAGCCATGCTGAAGAACTAGCGAACCATTCGCTACTCAAAGGCTACCCGCTAATTAAGTGGCAGCTGAGTAATTCGAATGAAGAGACGGTGGTGAATAGCGAGAAAGGCCGTTTCAACGCCAATGCGCTTAATGTCGTGAGACAAGCGTGCTCAGAAGGCCTAGGTATCACCCTGATGCCTGACGTGATGATTCGTGAATACATTGAAGATGGCAGCTTAGTGCAAGTCTTAGAAGACTGGAGCGCTAACCCTCGTGACATTTACATGCTTTATAACCACAAAGACCACCTCCCAGAGAAAGTGAGATTGTTTATTGATTTTGTGATCGCATACCACATTCATTAAGGTCAATCCCCTTCTCTATAAACAAAAAAACCAGAGCCGATGCTCTGGTTTTTTATTTTCTGTATCGCTAGCGACACTCTTTATGACTAACGAAACGCTCTAACTAAGCGCCTTCATTGTGTAACTCTAAGTTAGCAAGATCTTGTTGAATCTCACGTTGAACCTTTGAGTCATCATTACGCAAAGAGTCTAGGAAATCTAGGTACGCTTGGTCGATATCGCCAGTCACATACTCGCCGTTAAATACAGAAGTATCGAAACGAGAAATGTCTTGATTGCCCATGCCCACTGCAGAAATCAGATCTGGTAGCGTTTGGAAAATCAATGCGTCTGCGCCAATCTGCTTACAAATCGTTTCGTTATCACGACCATGAGCAATCAGCTCTGTCGCGCTCGGCATATCAATACCGTAAACGTTAGGGAAGCGAACCTCTGGAGCTGCTGAAACCATGAAGACCTTGTTTGCGCCAGAATCACGAGCCATCTCAATGATCTGCTCTGATGTTGTGCCGCGAACGATAGAATCGTCAACCAAAAGAACGTTCTTACCTTTAAACTCAGAGCGAATTGCGTTGAGCTTGCGGCGAACCGACTTCTTACGCTGTTGCTGACCAGGCATGATGAATGTGCGGCCAACATAGCGGTTTTTCACGAAACCTTGACGGTATGGCTTATTGATCGCTTGAGCGATTCGTAACGCAATATCGTTTGATGTTTCAGGGATTGGGATAACCACATCAATATCTAAGTCTGCGTACTCTTCTTTAATACGCTTACCAAGCATCTCACCCATCTCAACGCGTGCGCTGTAAACCGAGATTTTGTCGATGAATGAATCTGGGCGTGCAAAGTATACAAACTCAAAGATACATGGGTTTAGTTGTGGGTTATCTGCGCATTGCTTAGTGAAAAGCTCGCCGTCGAACGTTGCGTAGATAGCTTCGCCTGGCGCTACGTCGCGCATGAAGTCGAAACCAACAGCATCGAGTGCTACCGATTCAGACGCAACCATGTACTCTGTTTTACCTTGAACTTCACGCTTACCAAGACAGAGTGGACGAATACCATGTGGGTCACGAAATGCAATCATACCGTGGCCGATGATCATCGCAGTTACTGCGTAAGCACCACGAATTGTACGATGCACGTTTGCCACAGCGCGGAAAACGTCATCTGAAGTTACGTTACCTTTAACGGTATCGATCTCATGAGCTAATACGTTCAGTAGAACTTCAGAGTCAGAGGTTGTGTTTACATGACGACGGTCTTTTTCGAACAACTTCTCACGAACTTCGTTTGCGTTCGTCAGGTTACCGTTGTGCGCCAACGTAATGCCAAAAGGAGAGTTTACGTAGAAAGGCTGAGCTTCAGACGCACTTGAACTACCCGCAGTAGGATAACGAACATGGCCAATACCAACTTCACCTTGTAGGCGCTGCATGTGTTTTGCTTCAAAAACATCTTTTACTAAACCGTTCGCCTTACGCAGACGGAAACGATTGCTTTCTATGGTACAAATACCAGCGGCATCTTGGCCACGATGCTGCAATACCGTTAAAGCGTCATAAATAGACTGGTTTACAGGTGTTGAACCCACGATTCCAACAATACCACACATGTCCTAATCCTCGATTTTTCGACATTAACTGGCGCTAGAGCGCGCCAGATAAGAAACTAGATGTTGCTTGTAAATGCTCGAAGAACGGCGCAATGATTCGACTAAATTCCGGAACCAATTGCGAATTCTTCCACCACTCAGAACTTGGGAATGCAGTAAACGCATCCATGAAAAACAACACTGCAGAAACAATCAAAACACCACGTAAGCCACCAAAGACGACACCGAGGATTCTGTCTGTACCTGACAGGCCTGTTTTCTGAACTAGTTGACCGATGACATAGTTAACTAAGGCACCCACAACTAACGTTGCAACAAACAATGCTGCTATCGCAGTTCCGTTTCGAAACATCTCATCTTCGATATTGGTGAAGTACATCGCTAATTTAGCGTAGTACTGGCTAGCAATAAAAAATGCTCCAAACCAAATAACGAGTGACAAGGCTTCTTTAGCGAAACCACGAACTAAACTGATCACGGCAGAGAAGCCGATCACGCCTAAAATGACAAAATCTAACCAATTCATGAATTCTTCATCTTAAGTTGGCGCGCATTTTAACAGAAAAAATGCTGACGCAAACGTTTTCTTATGGATTTAACGGTTTAAATTTGAGCAACTGGCCTTTTGAACCCGTAATTTTTTCTAATTCCTTAATTTGTCGCTCAAGTTTGGATTTAGAGACATCCGGACCAATAATTACTCGCGTAAATGTTTTTTCTTGCTTGGTGTGAGCCTGATAACCACGCTTTTGCAGATCCTTAACAACGTTTTTTGCGTTGTCAGCATTCTTCAAAGCCATCAATTGAATAATCCAAGCACTGTCTTGGTATTCATTTTTTTCCGGTACTGGCTTAACCACGACTGCCACTTTGTCTGCTTCTTTATCATTAGAAGAAGACGCAGTTTGCGTGTTTGAATTATCAGTACGACCACTTTCAACCACTTGCTCAACCGGAGAATCTGGTAGCGCTATCTGATCTTCAACGGGATCGAGTACTTCAAACACTTCAACATTACTATCAAGCTCAGGCTTAATCGGAATGCTTGCAAACTCTTCTTTATAGTGGAGCTTCTTACCATCTAGCACATCGGGTAATACAATCACGCCAATAGCCACTAAAATGATGGTGCCGACTAATCGGCTTTGGAATTTACTTGCCATTTAGTTTCCTTTTTTCTGCCAATGCTCCAACACTTCACCCACGGTATGGAAAGAACCGACAACCAACACAACATCGTCACCTTTAACAGAAGTTAAAGCCGCTTCAAAAGCTGTGACAGGGTTTGAATGCTGCTCTACGCCTTCGGGTAGGCTTTGACACAATTCAGCAGCTGTCGCTGCGCGTGGCCCTTGCAATGAAGCTGGATACCAATGAGTTGCGATTAGCGCTAATACTTCCAATGTCGCTGGGATATCTTTGTCATGAAGCATGGCGACTACAACGTGTAAATTTTTACCTGCATACTTCTTCGTAACTTGCTGTGCAAAGTATTCAGCGGAATGCGGGTTGTGCGCCACATCAAGCACAATCACGGGTTGTTGGCTAATTTGCTGCATACGCCCTGGAAGCTGCGCATTCTTCATGCCGTTAACCACGTTCACGTCACTAATACTAAGCTCTGATGTGCCCAATGCCATCAACGCTGTTGCAGCGTTAGGTAAAGGCAGGCTTGGAATAGGTAGCGATTCTAGTTGGAATGCACCACTGCGCCAGTTCCACGTATCACCGTCAACATCATAAGTGTATTGAATACCGACTTGGTAGAACTCAGCCTTAATGTCATCAGCGTGCGCTGCAACCGTAGCCGGTGGCTTGGGTTGACCACAGATAGCGGGTTTACCACTACGATAAATGCCCGCTTTCTCAAAGCCAATCACATTGATGTCATCACCTAGCCAGTCAACATGGTCGACAGCCAAACTAGTAATCACAGAAACATCATGCTCAACGATATTGGTCGCGTCTAAACGCCCGCCTAAACCCACTTCTAATAGCACAACATCAACCGCTTCAGTTTGAAATGCGCGTAACGCCGCTAAAGTGCCATATTCGAAAAAGCTCAGGCTGATTTCGCCACGCTCTTTCTCAATGAAATCGAAAGACTGAACCATCTTTTCATCAGATAGATCTTGGCCGTTGATACGAACACGTTCGTTATAGCGAATTAAGTGAGGAGAGCTGTAGACACCAACTGAGTAACCAGCGTCCAATAGAATCGCTTCCATCAGTGCACATGTTGAGCCTTTGCCATTGGTTCCGGCAACAGTAATAACATGTTGAGCAGGTTTGGTGAGGTTTGCCTTAGAGGCGACGGCCTGAACTCGGTCTAATCCAAGATCAATAGCGGTTGTGTGGATGTTTGATAAATAATCAAGCCACATCTCCAAAGAGGATGTGGCTTGAGGAATAGGTTGTTGACTCATCTAACTCATAACCATAATTAAGTTGGTTTGTTAGAAGGTACTTTACCCTTTTTCTGGCGCTTCTGGTACTTCATAAGTAGCTTCATTCGGTGAATCGTTCACAGAAACTACTAATGGTGAAGGCTGGTTGGTCATTTTAGCAACAAGGCTTGCAACGCGCTGACGCATCTCACGACGGTCAACGATCATGTCGATAGCACCGTGGTCTAGTAGGAATTCACTGCGTTGGAAACCTTCAGGAAGGTCTTCACGTACCGTTTGTTCGATTACACGACGTCCAGCAAAACCGATCAGTGCTTTTGGCTCACCAATGTTGATATCGCCAAGCATTGCCAAACTTGCAGAAACACCACCCATTGTTGGATCAGTCATGACTGAAACAAACGGTAGGCCTTTCGCAGATAAACGCTCAAGCGCAGCACTGGTTTTCGCCATTTGCATTAGAGACATCAATGCCTCTTGCATACGAGCACCACCACTTGCAGAGAAACACACTAAACCACAGTTGTTCTCGATAGCAGCATCTACCGCTTTCACGAAACGAGCACCAACAACAGAACCCATTGAGCCGCCCATGAATGAGAATTCAAAAGCACACGCTACGATAGGTAAACCCAATAGTTCACCTTTCATTGCAACTAATGCGTCTGTTTCACCGCTGTTCTTTTGAGCAGCAGAGATACGTTCTTTGTAACGCTTAGAGTCTTTAAACTTCAGCTTGTCTTGTGGCTCAAGATCAGCACCTAGTTCAACACGCTCACCTTTGTCTAGGAATGTATCCAGACGGCGACGTGCTTTCATGCGCATGTGATGGTCACATTTTGGACATACTTCTAAGTTACGCTCTAGTTCAGCATGGTACAGAACCTGCTCACAAGAAGTACATTTAGTCCAAACACCCTCAGGGATAGACGCTTTACGAGATGTTACGATGTTGCTTTTTTCTAAAATCTTTTCAAGCCAACTCATGGAAGACCTTTTTGTTTCGATTCTTCCGCTTGATTGCGAAAGAAATAAATTTGGGAATTATGCGTGGGAATTAAAGCACATAAAACAGCAACTGTAGATAAAAAACTGGTTGTACCTATTTTCTGGGACTATCTTACGCACTAAACCGTAATAATTTTTGAACCTAAGTCTCACATTTAGTTCAAATTATCCGGTAAAAATAGAGGACCAATTGGCTCTCGTGGTAGCTCAAAATGTTCAGGATAATCAACATCCACCAGATACAAACCTTCCGCTTTTGCAGTTGCGCCGGCTACTTTTCGATCTTTAGCTTCTAAAAGCCACTGGATCCACTCTGGTTTCTGCTCCCCTTTACCTACAGCAATAAGGCTACCAGTAATATTCCTCACCATGTGGTGAACAAACGCATTCGCTTTAATATCGATCACAATGTAGTGTCCATGACGAGTCACGTTCAAGTGAATCATGTTTCTCCATGGGCTACGAGATTGACAGTGTGTTGCCCTAAACGAAGTGAAGTCATTCTCACCAAGTAAGTACTGACCCGCTTCATGCATTTTTTTCTCATCAAGATGACCATGATAATGGCTCACACCTGAATTCAAAATGCCTGGGCGTAGTGCATGGTTAAAGATAATGTAGCGATAACGGCGGGCAGTAGCAGAAAAACGAGCATGGAAATCCTCATTCACTTCTGTCGCCCAACGAACCGCAATATCTTTTGGCATGTTGGCATTCGCACCCATTGTCCATGCCACCATTTTACGATCAACATTCGTTTCAAAGTGAACGACTTGTCCCGTACCGTGAACACCGGCATCTGTACGACCTGCGCACATAACTTCTACAGGGTGATTCGCGACAACTGAAAGAGCCTTTTCCAATTCTTCTTGGACACTTTTCACGTCTCGTTGGCGCTGCCAACCAAAGTAGTGGGTACCGTTATATTCAATACCTAAAGCAATTTTCATGTTCTTGTTCTCTTTGAAAATGGGCGAGAAGTATATACGGAAATCAGTGCTAGCCCAAATAGGATGGGGCTAAAACTTTAATAAACAATCAGCATCGACCGAGACGATGCTGTTGAAAAACCAAATCAAACGATAGCGCTCTGCATTGCCTTAAAATAAAGGGTAACCAACGCTACCCTTTCTGATTTGTAAATTTATCGACCGTTTAACGTATCGATAAGATTTTTTGCCTCTCGACGAATATCATCGCTGCCATCAACGATCGCCTCTTCTAGAAGCTTAATTGCCCCTTGCGAGTCACTCATCTCGATGTAGATTTTGGCCAAATCAAGCTTACCCGCAGCTTCTGCATTGCTGTCGACATCATAATTGCCAATATCACCGATAACATCAGGGAATTCGTTTAAACCAACATCCAGTTTAAGCTCTTCATCGTCTGGATTAATGACTTCTTCACCTTCTTGCTCGACTTGAGCCATCAGTTCATCAATCGTCATGTACTGCTTATCACGACTGTTGCCTGATTCGGTTAGGTTGTCTTGTTGAGCCCAATTCTCTTCTTTGATTTTCGGTTCAGCTTGCTGCTCAGCCGATGCCCAAATCTCTTGTTGGTCATCAGGCACATCATTATGCATGCTCGATTGTTGTTCTGGCGCTAGGTTAAAGCCTTTCCAGTCTTCGCCGCCAACTTCAAGCATGGCGTCAATATCTAGCCCTGCGCTATCAATCGAAGTTGCGTCCAATGGCTTATCGAACATGTTGTCGACAGAGTCTTGAACATCTTCAGAAAGCAACTCAGCTAGTGCTGTCTCATCAAAGTCATCAAAGCCTTCAAGTGGTTCGTCTTGAAGCGCTGTAGGCGTTGAGTTTGGTTCTGAAGCCGCGCTCAGTGATTGTTCTGGCTGTGTAAAACCAGCCGGTTCAGAGTCTTCAGCATTCGAGAAATCATCGGCTTGACTGTAGCTCTGCGGGTTTGAGAACAGATCATGCAACGCATCTTGCTCTTCGCCTTGTGGGCTGAAAGAAGTCAATGGTGTCGGTTTCTCTGCAAACGCATCGGAGATCGCTTCATCTTCACCGTATTCCGGTAAATCAAACTCATCAAACTCTACGCCTTGGTCTTCCGCCACCGGCTCAGCATTGCTTTGCTCAATATCATCTAAAACAGAGTCTGCTTTTGCGCTTTCTTCATCGTACTCCGGAAGATCAAGGTCATCGAACTCGAACTTCTCTGTGTCAGGCGCTAAGTCTTGCTCTAACTGCGCTTCATCAGGCTCACTCACCACTTCCGCTAACGCATCGTCTTCACCAAACTCTGGAAGTTCGAAGTCATCGAATGAGAACTCTTCTTCGCTTTCTGGTTGCGCAGTTTCAGCCTGTGGTGCGGCATCTAGTTGAGGCTCAGTGGTTGGTTGCGATTCAGCACTTGGTTGAGAGTCAATAGCAGGCGTTGCTGGCTCTGGTGTTGATTCAGCATCAGCTTCCGCTAGTGCGTCTTCTTCACTAAACTCTGGTAACTCGAAATCATCAAACGAAAATTCTTCGTCGCCTTGCCCCTGAGCTGTAACTTGGGCTTCAATTTGAGGTTCAACACTTGGTTGAGCATCAATAGCAGGCGTTACTGATTCTGGTGTTGATTCAGCATCAGCTTCCGCTAGTGCGTCTTCTTCACTAAACTCTGGCAACTCGAAATCATCAAACGAAAACTCTTCGTCGTCTTGCTCTTTAGCTTCAGCTTGAGGCTCAACAGCAGGCAATACTGATTCTGGTGTTAATTCAGCATCAGCTTCCGCTAGTGCGTCTTCTTCGCCAAACTCTGGCAATTCAAAGTCATCAAACGAGAATTCTTCTTCGTCTTCTTGTCCTAGAACTTCAGCTTGTTCTGCTACTTCCGCTTGTGGTGTAGCTTCAACTTGCGGTTCAGTATCTAACTGAGGTTCAACGACAGGTGGCACTAGCTCTGGTGTTACGTCAGTTTCCGCTAATGCTTCAGGTTCAGACGCCTCATCTTCAATCAGCCAATCATCGTCTTGTGGTACGCCGAATTCATTCGGAATGATCTCTGGCATGTTTGCAGCACGAACTGGCTCTGGCTCTGGCTCTGGCTCTGGCTCTGGCTCTGGCTCTGGCAAGGATTCAACGATATCTTCAAGCTGATCGCTACCTTGGATTTTCGGTTCAAAGTCAAAATCAGAGGTAACGTTCGCTGGCGACTCTACATCGTCGATGGCTTCAGCTAACCAGTCTTCAACCGTCTCTTCATCATCTTCAGAGATATCATTTAAAGAGGATGGCAAAGCTTGATCTTCGAAGCTAGCAGCAATGTCTTCACGCTGTTCTTGGACGTCGGCTTCTTTCGGCTCTGGTTCTTGTTGTGCGGTTTCTTCTTGAACTCGCTCTTCAAAATCTGGTTTGTCAAAATCAGAATTCTCAGATAACAGCGAGTCGATATCCAATTCATCATCTTCAACCGATGATTCGGTTTCTTCCGCTGATACCTCGTTGCTATTTGAAAGAGGCGCTTGCTCTGGTTCAACCGTATTGTCAATTGATGGTTCAACAGGCTCTTCTATTGCTGGCAACAAATCATTGTCATCAGAAGTCATTAACTCATCAATCAACGCTTCATCTGTTGTTTCTAGCGAGTCATCAAGCAAAGCATCCGTTGCTGGTGCGACACCGAACAAATCATCGATAAAACCATCACGATTAAAGGCTTCATCATTTTCTGGCTTAACGTCAGCGCTGTCTTGAATCAGTTCAGAATCTAACGATTCATCACTAACGACTTCAGGTTGTAGTGTTTCACTAATGTCCGAAGGCTGCTCAGGCTCAACTTCGGATCTTTCCGAGGTTAACGGAGTAAGCTCAACGCCTGAGTCCTTTTCAGGCTCATTGTTAACGTTGTCAAAACCAAAGGCTGCGTCCAACTCTTTATCAAACGTCTTATCTTCAGATTCAAGCTCGTCTTCAATGCCACTTGTCAGTAAGTCATCAAATGGGTCTAGAGATTCTGATTTTGATGCATCCGCTGAAAGCTCATCATCTGACAATTCACTATCAAGGAAATCATCCAGTAAGTCGGTACTTTCGGCGTCGAGTTCGAAATCATCGTCGTCAGAGTCACCTATTAATTCATCCAAGGTTTCCGTGCTGTCTTCTGCGATGTTGAGGTCATCATCGGTCGATAAACCAGAAAGCTCTTCAAGTTCAGATAAGGAATCAAAGCCTAGAGGCTCACTTTCAGACTCATCATCCGAATCGTCCCCTAGCATCTCATCAAGAAGGTCTGTCGAGTTACTTAGGTCTACGTCATCGCCTGCCAGTTGCTCATCAAGCAGATCAACGCTGTCTTGAGTTTCTTCGTCTACGATTGGCTTATCGAACTGAGACAGAATGTTTTCGATATCATCGTCAGACGCCAAACCACTGTTTAGGTTAGTGGCAATCTCATCGTCGCTATCGAGGTTGAAAGGGTCATTCGCTTGATCGTTCTGAGCAGCAACCTGGGCAAAGATGTCATCAATATCATCATTCGCTGTCGGTGACGCTGGCTCAGGGGACTGTTGTTCAGAGATTAGAGCATCAATATCAAAGTCGTCATTGCTCAAATCAGCAGGCTTAGTCTCGCTTTGTTGCTCTGAGATAAGCGCATCGATGTCAAAATCATCACTTGCTGGTGTTTCAGTGTTAGAAGACGAATCACTTTGCTCTTCCGAAATCAGAGCATCAATATCGAAGCTGTCATCATCTTCGTCATCAAGAGCAAACAGGTCATCTAATAAAGATTGGTCTAGCTCGTTGGAACCGAGATCTTCAGTTTCAGACTCTTGAGATAGTAGAGCTTCAATATCATCAGCAGACATTGCGTTATCATCAGAAAGGTCGAAGTCGACATCATCAGTATCGACGGCGCTTTCCGCAGTTTTGTCTAGCGCACGTTCCATCTCTTCAAGACCAAGCGCCTTCTCTTCGCCATTGACATTAATGCCGTTGCTGCTGTCTAAATCTAGATCGTCGAAGTTGGTGTCTAAATCACCGTTTTCTCCAATGCTGGCAAACGGGTCATCGTCTTCACCATCTAGATTAAAATCGAGATCAGATTCATCTAAGCCGGCAAAGACATCATCCTCTTCGGCTAGCGCTTGATCGTCAAACAGCTTGTTGGCGTCATCTTCCGTACCAAACAAGTCATCGTCTAAAGACAGCTCGTTAAGGTCGTCCATCTCGTCGCCCAATGTAATAGGTGCAACGGTACTTGGTTCTGGCTGGAGCGGTTGTTCTTGAGTCGTCTGCTGTTGCTCATCATTTTTAGAACGACGGCCTAACAGCATCACAACGATCAAACCAATGAGCAGACCTGGAATAATCGCCAGAGCCGCTACTAACCAACCATTCGATAACAGTTCGTCCATGGCACTTGGTGCCATTTTTTCAATTTCAGCGTTCTTTCTGCGCTCTTCATCAAGCAGTTTTTCCACTTCGCTACGAATGCGATCTTCATCGCTGAGCTCAGTTTTTAGCTCATCCACTTCCGATTGAACATTCGATAACATCAAACGAAGTTGGTGGTTTTTCTCTTCAAGTGACAGCAGTTCAGTTTCTGAAAGCTCTAGCTGCTTCTCTAACTTGTTCATCTCTTGGGTTGGTGCAGATTGAGCTAGAGAAGATTGAGTTGTAGACAATGGCTTTTTAGCGGTTTCATTAGTGCTTACTTGCTTAACAGGAGCAACATTTTTTGCATCAGAACTCGGCGCTTTGGGTTTTGAAGCGACAGGCTTACTTGCAGGAGCATCAAGCTTAGCAAGATGTGAGTTCATGATGTTGATAGCTTGCTGCGTCGAGCTTGCACGTGCTTGCTCTAAAGAAGGCACTCGTAAATTACTGGCAGGCAGCAGGCTATGGATATTCTGGTTTTCAAACGCTTGTGGGTTTAAGCGATAAATAGCCAACAGGGTTTGTTGGACTGAGACGGAGTTATCAGGGCGTAACTTTGAGGCAATAGACCACAATGTTTCTGAGCCACGAGTTGGACCATAGAAACGAGAAGGCTCAGCGCTATTCGATTGCGCTCTTTGAAGAGGTTCTGAAAACGTAGGCGCTGATTGTATCTGGCCATTAGGCCCTACAACTCGAATGGAATCTGCACGAACAACGGAAATCTGAGTCGCAATGATAAAGGCAAAAGGCATTAACCACGGCTTGAAAATTTGATACATAAAAGGCTCAGCTAGGTGCTTAAATTCGGAAAAGTGATGATCTATTAAATATATCGGATAAATGACGTAAAACTATAGAGATGAAAACAAAAAATGTGTTGCAGCAACAATATTCGCAGCAATTTCACACAATTTGACTAACAATATTTTTAATCGATTAAAAAAGCCCCACTAAAGAGTGAGGCTTGTTTATCAAAGCAATAAAGCTTAGAAGTAATCGCGAATCAAAACTTCAGCGATTTGAACTGCGTTGGTTGCTGCGCCTTTACGAACGTTATCAGCGACAACCCACATGTTCACGCCGCTGTGATGGCTGATGTCGTTACGAATACGACCAACCATTACGTGGTCTTTACCACCTGCATCACGAACTTGAGTTGGGAAGTCTAGCGCTTGGAATACTTCAACACCTTCTGTGTTCTCTAGAAGCTGTACCACTTGCTCTGCAGCGATTGGTGCGCGAGTTTCAATGTGTAGAGATTCTGCGTGACCGTAAAATACTGGTACACGAACACAAGTCGGGTTCACTGTGATTGAAGAGTCAGCAAAGATTTTTTGAGTTTCCCAAACCATCTTCATCTCTTCACGCGTGTAGCCGTTCTCTGTAAATTCATCGATTTGAGGAATACAGTTGAAAGCGATCTGCTGTGAGAACGCTGAGTTTTCAGCTGGCATACCGTTAAGAAGCTTAGCCGTTTGACCCGCTAGCTCATCGATACCTGGCTTACCCGCACCAGACACAGATTGGTAAGTTGAAACGTTAATACGCTCAAGGCCTACTTCATCGTGAATTGGTTTTAGCGCTACTACCATTTGGATAGTCGAGCAGTTAGGGTTCGCGATGATGTTGCGGTTACGGAACTCAGCAATTGCTTCAGGGTTCACTTCAGGCACAACCAGAGGAACATCGTATTCATAACGGAAACGTGATGTGTTATCGATAACAACAACACCTTCATCAGCCGCAATTGGAGCCCAACGCTCTGAAAGCTCGCTACCTGCAGAGAAAAACGCAATATGTACTTGAGACCAATCGAAGTCTTCTACGTTTTGTACTTGTATTGTTTTGCCGTTAAAACGGGAAGTTTTGCCTTCACTACGTTCACTTGCTAGTAAGTGCATTTCACCGACAGGGAATTTACGCTCTTTAAGTACTTCAAGAATGGTTTCACCAACCGCACCAGTCGCACCTAAAATAGCAATATTAAATTCTTGGCTCATTGTTTCTCTCTTTTATAAAGTTGGCTTTACCATAAAACCGAGTTTAGATAACGGCGTTAAATTACAAGATTCGTCGCCCGTTAACTCGACTGCACTGTACTCTCTGCGGTCCCAATATTCTTTACGCATCTTGTCAAAAGAACCCGGCGTAGCGATATTGCGACGGAATAAGGCGTCGTCTTTGCGCACATCATAGATCAACTGAGTCAAATTGTGCAGTGTTGCTTCATCCCAAGCTCTATCTAATTTCATTTGAGGTACAGGCGCTGTCGGCAATAAGTCACTTGCATACGCACGCTGTTCAGTACCTAAAAACTCACAATAACTGTTGAAGATCATCGTGGTACCACGCGCTTTACCCTCTAAACCGTAGCCCGCTACGTGAGGCGTTGCAAAAGCAAGAAGTGGAAGAAGCTCAAAGTCGACTTCAGGTTCAAACTCAAACACATCAAGCACTGCAGTAAAACCATCGGCTTTTTGCAGGCGAGCTTTTAGCGCTTGGTTATCAACCACAGGACCTCGAGCTGCATTAATCAGGATTTGGTCAGCACGTAAGTTGTTCAGCACTTGCTCATTGATCAAGTGATGCGTTGGAAACTCCCCCGTCTTAGTGATCGGTGTATGCAATGTAATAACGTCTGATTGCTCAAGCAGAGTCTCTAGCTCAGTAAATTCGCGAGTATCACCCTCTTGCTGTTTTAGAGGGTCGTTCAGCAGAACTTTAATACCAATGCCTTCTAGGCACTTAGCTAAGTAACTGCCCACTTGACCACAGCCGATAATACCAACCGTTTTATCAAAAACAGAGAAGCCTTGTTGCTGCGCAAGCACCATCATCGCACTGAACGCGTACTCAGCAACACCCACCTTGTTACAGCCAGGCGCCGCAGTAAAGAAGATGCCACGCTCTTTCATCAACTCTTGGTCAACATGATCCATACCAGCCGTCGCAGTACCGACAAACTTCAGCTTATTGGCTTTGCTGATCAATGACTCGTTTACCTTGGTAACAGAGCGAATCATCAATGCGTCTACGTCAACTAGGTCGTCAGCTGTTAATGTGCGACCAGACTTCATTGTCACTTCCCCTAGCTGGCTAAAAAGCGCTTCAGCGTAAGGCATATTTTCGTCGATTAAGATTTTCATTTGGCGAGTACTTTTGTTGGGGTCTATCGACCTAAATGTGAATTGAAATGATTGTGCAAAATTCCACACACGGTGTCGAGTAGCAATTGGAATACATTATAAATAAAGGGCTGAATCACTGAGTCTGCACAAACAACAGGCATAAGATTCCATACCCAAATATCAAACGGCTAAAACGAAAAATGCCCGATTGAATAAACAATCGGGCAAACATCCAGAACAAAAGGATCCTATCTCGCTCTCCAGGAGACAGAGTCTTGCGTCTGTTCAACCAGTACTAACCAAGGTCAGTACTGGTCAAGCTCTGGAAACCTTTCAATTTCTAAACCCAGATTTAAAAACTATGTTTGAAAACACGTTTACCAACCCACGTCTAAAAACTTTGTTCTGATGGTCATTATTACTGGGTGACCTGTGCGTGTTGAATCGGCACTAGCGCAACCCTTTAACGATTAACCTTGTCTCTGTAACTCAAGCCTAAGTTAAGCTTGGTACTTTTTGATTACTAGCGTTGCGTTCGTACCGCCGAAACCAAAGCTGTTAGACATAACCGTTGTTAGCTCTTGATCACGAGCTTCAGTTACGATGTCTAGGCCAGCAGCAGCTTCGTCTAGGTTAGAAACGTTAATGCTTGGAGCGATAAAGCCGTTGTCTAGCATTAGCGTTGAGTAAATTGCTTCGTGTACGCCAGCAGCACCTAGAGCGTGACCTGTCATCGCTTTAGTTGCAGAAATTGCTGGGCTGTTGCCACCAAATACTTCTTGGATAGCGCCTAGCTCTTTCACGTCGCCAACTGGAGTTGAAGTACCGTGGGTGTTCACGTAGTCAACGCCATCAACGTTTTGCATTGCCATCTTCATACAACGAACCGCGCCTTCACCAGAAGGAGCAACCATGTCGTAGCCATCTGACGTTGCGCCGTAGCCTACGATTTCACCGTAGATTTTTGCGCCACGAGCAACAGCGTGCTCAAGTTCTTCGATAACTAGCATGCCGCCGCCACCAGAGATAACGAAACCATCACGGTCTGCATCGTAGGTACGAGAAGCCAATTCTGGCGTGTCGTTGTACTTAGTAGAAAGTGCGCCCATTGCGTCGAACATCATAGTCAGAGACCAATCCAGTTCTTCACCGCCACCAGCGAATACAACGTCTTGCTTACCAAGTTGGATAAGCTCCATTGCGTGACCAATACAGTGTGCAGATGTCGCACATGCAGAGCTCATAGAGTAGTTCACACCACGGATTTTGAAAGGAGTTGCTAGACAAGCAGAAACCGTAGAAGCCATTGTACGTGGAACCATGTATGGACCAACGCGCTTCACGCCTTTCTCACGGATGATGTCTACCGCGTTTACTTGGTTTAGAGATGAAGCACCACCTGAACCCGCAACGATACCCGTGCGGTCATTAGATACTTGATCTTCAGTTAAACCAGAATCAGCAATTGCTTGCTCCATTGAAAGATAAGCGAATGCCGCTGCATCACCCATAAAGCGCATTTTTTTGCGATCGATATGGTCAGCAGGGTTCATTTTTAGGTTACCCCATACTTGAGAGCGCAAGCCATTTTCCTTGAACTGCTCTGAAGCGGTAATACCAGATTTACCCTCTTTCAGTGATGCTAAAACTTCTTCGACGTTGTTACCGATACTTGAAACAATACCCATACCGGTGATTACGACTCGTTTCATGTGACATTCCTATAATTCTAAATTCAGCTAGATGATAACTAAGAAGCCTAACAAAAGTGGTCAGCTTTCCTAGAAATTCGTACAATCCCTACCAACATATCGCTTCAAATCACAAAATGATAGATTTTATGACTTCAATTACTAATGCAGAACTGGAATGGAATGAGTCTGGCACGCCAGTTTCAGACCAATTTGACGACGTTTACTTCTCCAATGTTAACGGTTTAGAAGAAACTCGCTACGTCTTTTTAAAGCAAAACCACCTTCCAGAGCGTTGGCTTGAACATGAACAACGCCGTTTTGTGATCGCTGAAACCGGCTTTGGTACTGGTTTGAACTTTCTTGCAGTCTGGCAATGGTTCGATGCTTTTATTAAAGATAACCCACAAGCGATGACCAAAGAGTTACATTTCATCAGTTTTGAAAAATATCCTTTAAATAAAGAGGATCTCATCAAAGCACACCAATCGTGGCCAGAATTAGCCGAGTATGCGACGCAACTCCAAGAACACTACCCTATCGCTCTACCTGAATGTCACCGCATTGTGCTGGGCGACGGTGCAATCACGCTTGATTTGTGGTTTGGCGATATTAAAGATTGCATGCCTAACGTACCAACCCCACGTGAAGGTTTGGTTGATGCTTGGTTCTTAGATGGTTTTGCGCCGAGCAAGAACCCAGAGATGTGGAATCAAAACCTGTTCAACGGCATGGCCAAGCTCGCTAAACAAGATTGTAGCTGCGCCACCTTCACCGCTGCTGGCTTTGTTCGTCGTGGCTTAATTGAAGCAGGCTTCGACATGAAAAAAGTCAAAGGCTTTGGTACTAAGCGAGAAATGATTGCCGGCCGACTTGGCGAAAAGCACGCTCACACCAACATCAAACCTTGGTATGGCCTTTCTAAACACAGTGAATCACAAGACATTGCGATCATTGGTGGTGGTGTCGCCAGTGCTGCATTAGCCAAAACGCTAAGCCGTCGTGGTAAAGATATCACCCTTTATTGTGAACACCCACAAGCTGCGGGCAATGCCTCGGGTAACAACCAAGGTGCGATTTATCCGCTATTAAGCGAAGCGACCTCGAACGTGTCTCGCGTGTTTGGCCCAGGGTTACTGTTTGCTCGTCAATTTATTAATCAATCGGCTCAGTCTATCCAATTTGATCACAGCTGGTGTGGCGTGAACATCTTGATGTGGGATCAAGGCTCCACTAAAAAACTCAACCGCATGTTGGAAGGCAATTTCCACACAGACTTAATTCAGCGCTTAACACCCGAACAAGCGAACGAAAAGATTGGCTTACCGGTTGATAAAGAAAGTGTTTACTTCCCACTGGGTGGTTGGTTAAGCCCTCTTCAACTGACTCAAGGCTTGATTGGCAAGTTAGAAGAGAGCTACCAAGTGAGCGCACACTATCAACATCAAGTAACGCAACTTGAGTGGCTCGAAGTTGAACAACAATGGTTACTGACGATTGAGACACCTCAAGGTGAGATTCAAACCAAGCACGACCAAGTAGTTGTCGCCAACGGACACAAGTTCACTCAGTTTGAACAAACTCAGCCAGTACCTCTGACTCCGGTTAAAGGTCAAGTGAGCCATATTCCGACCACGGAAAATCTCAGCCAGCTAAAAACCGTGTTGTGCTTTGATGGCTATTTGACGCCACAGAACCCAAACAATGGGCATCACTGTATTGGTGCGAACTACGACAAAACCAATATCGACCAAGAATTTGATATTGAGGTTCAGCAGCACAATGGCGAGCGCCTACATGGGTCGTTACCAGACCAAGCATGGACAAAAGATGTCGACACCAGTGACAACTTAGCGCGCCAAGGTATCCGAAGCGTAAGCCGTGACCACCTTCCGTTTGTCGGAAACGTTGGTGACTTTGAAGCCATTAAGGATCAGTACCAAGATCTCCACAACTTCAACCCGCAGCGTGACTCGGTTGAGGATGTTGAAACGGTAACAAGCTTCCCTAACCTATACTGCTTTATCGGGCTAGGCTCACGTGGCTTGAGCTCTGCCCCATTATTGGCTGAAGTGTTAGCATCACAAATCTGTGGCGATCCACTGCCCTTGCCTGTTGATGTGCTTGAGGCTATTCACCCAAGTCGAATGTGGGTACGCAGACTGCGTAAAGGTAAGGCATTAACGGCTGGATGGGTTGCTGACAAGCATTCTAAATCAAAGCCGTAGTTTCTAGTTCAGCTATTCTGAACATCTGAAATTTCTGAATATCTGAAACTAATAAGTTAAAAGCTAAAAAGCCCGAGCGACATTGTGTCGCTCGGGCTTTTTGTTATTAGTGTTGCTCTAAACTGATGCTCTAAACGAAGCTGTATTTACAGCTTAGCAACCGCGTCTTTAATCTGTAGAGCGATCTCTTCGTTGCTGATAGAACCAGATTCAAAATCAAAGTTATCGTAGAAGCTTGGTACTGAAACTGACGCTTGCACGTTGCCACCGAAGTAAGGTGCAGAACCTGTCGCTGCGCCAAGTACCGTTTGTGCGCCACCAGGGCCCGGTGAAGTCGCTAGGTAAACCGCTGGCTTCTCGCCAAACACTGAACGCTCAATGCGTGTCGCCCAATCAAATAGGTTTTTATACGCTGCTGGGTAGTGACCATTGTGTTCTGCGAACGAGATAACAAACGCATCAGCTTCTGCTAGGTCGCGTAGGAATGCTTGAGCACCTTCCGCTTGGCCGATCTCTTTTTCAGTGTCTTCACTGAACATAGGAACATTGTAATCGTTG
This sequence comes from Vibrio sp. 10N.261.46.A3, assembly GCF_041472995.1. Classification (NCBI taxonomy): domain Bacteria; kingdom Pseudomonadati; phylum Pseudomonadota; class Gammaproteobacteria; order Vibrionales; family Vibrionaceae; genus Vibrio; species Vibrio sp. 10N.261.46.A3. The sequence goes on from NZ_JBFRRH010000082.1 coordinate 64,300, forward strand.
ATGTCTAGGACTTTAACTTCAGCACCTTCAATCAAGTTTGCTGCGTAAGTTGCTAGTGTTTTGTTGATTGAGGTAGAACTTGTGCTTGCGCCAAATGCGATAACTTTCATGATGTGACCTTTTCTGTAATTCCGTTAAGTGGGATTAGAATAACGTAGTAAGAAAATGGAACCATCACAAGAAATGAACAGACTCATTCAAAAATTTCGAACGAGTCTCAAATAAACCGGTTCGCTCAGTAAAATGGAAAGAAAGGGACTGAGCGGATAGTATTAATACATCGAGATTAAGCTTGGTTTTGTAGCTCAACCCAAAGGTCATTAACGATAGTGCGGTCTGCTGGCGTTAGTTCAGAGCGAGCGTCGTCTAGGCTCTGTTCAATACGAGCTTTTACTTCAGCCACATCTTCAATGCCTTCTTCTTCACATGAAGCCACAGAAAGAGAAATATGACCACGTAAGTAACCACCAGCAAACAGTTCATCGTCTGATGCGTTTTCAATGCGAGCATCAATTACTTCAAGTAGTTTTTCTTCAAATTCGATAATCATAATATTCTCTTATTTCACAATAAATTGGCTAGTACATAAAGGTTCTACATCGTAGAAGCTGCGCAATGCTTCAGAGAGCATTTTCACGCGAGGCGGAAGACCAGCTTCAAAGATACCCATGACTTCACTGTGTACTTTATTCATAAAGGCCAAACGATCTGGCTCAAAATCGCCGTGTAGATTGTCACAGCTGACATTAAAAGGAAAGCCCGCACTCATCGCAATGATCCATTCATACGCTTGTGGGCGAATTTCTACTTTTTCAAACTCAGCTTGAACCGCCTCAGTTCGACCATCAGGCTCATACCAATAGCCAAAATCTTCCAACAAACGACGTTCAGACCCAGCGACACACCAGTGTGCTATTTCGTGAAGGGCAGATGCGTAAAAGCCGCGAGCAAATACGATACGGTGATGAGAAATCTGTTCGTCGGCTGGCAGGTAAATAGGCTCGTCTGCACCCAGTTCGAGCTTGGTATTGTAGCTCTCGAAAAAGGTTTGATTGAAAATATCGATGATGTCTGAGTATTGGTGCGTCATAAAATAAAATTTAAGTAAAAAGAACTGGGGCATTTTGCGTTTTTTTAAGCGCTCGGTAAAGCCCTATCACAAGCAATGGCATTAGGTCGGCCCCAATACTTTACCGTGACAATCGATTGCAGATCCCAGATTACACTACTTTGAGGTGAATGATTAGTTTAGCTAATCTGAAATGCCCATTCACGGTACAAATATTCATTCGTCAATCAGCGTTTTTACTACTACACTCGCGCTTCATTTTTATATCCCTAAGGCCTATAAGACTCCAATTTATAGACCTATATTATAGAGCTACAGCAATGCTACTAAGTGTTTTGTATATCATTGGCATCACGGCAGAAGCCATGACCGGCGCTCTCAGTGCTGGCAAACAAAAAATGGATTGGTTTGGTGTAATGTTGGTTGCGAGTGCAACGGCTATTGGCGGCGGCACAGTACGCGATATCTTACTCGGCCATTACCCTTTAGGTTGGGTGGAAAACCCTCAGTACCTAGCGATCACCTGTATCGCAGGTGTTATTACAACCGGACTGGCTAAATGGGTAATCAAGCTAAAAGGCTTGTTCATTCGTTTAGATGCACTAGGGCTTATCGTGTTCAGTATTATTGGTACTAAGGTAGCGATGACCATGGGTCTGCACCCAATGATCTGTATGGTGTCTGCGCTAGTCACCGGTGTCTTTGGTGGTTTGCTGCGCGATCTTATCTGTCGTCAAACGCCATTGGTTCTGCATGAAGAGCTGTATGCATCTGTCGCACTTGTCGCTTCAGGTTTATACCTAGGTTTGCTTGAGCTTGGCATCAACGACGTAACCGCGACGATTGTTACGCTTGTGGTTGGTTACTTACTGCGCATGGCGGCCGTGCGATTCAAGTGGCGTTTACCTTCGTTCCAGCTTGATCCGGAAAGCTCGGTACATTAGATAATATATTCTCAATTTCGCACAATATAAAAAGGGTTGCTTCATTACGAAGCAACCCTTTTTGTTTTTATCAAATCAGTTTCAAATCTGTTCTGAATTAAACGAAGCAGAACTAGATTTTTGGCGTTTCAGTGGTCACACCAAAGTTTTGACCACGGTGACGTAGCAAGTGATCAAGCAATACAATCGCTAACATCGCTTCTGCGATCGGCACAGCACGGATACCTACACATGGGTCATGACGACCTTTAGTGATTAACTGCGTTGCTTCACCGTCTTTAGTGATCGTGTCACCAGGAACGGTAATGCTTGATGTTGGTTTAAGCGCAATGCTTGCCACAATATCTTGGCCAGTAGAAATACCACCTAAGATACCGCCAGCGTGGTTGCTGCTGAAACCTTCCGGAGTTAATGGGTCACGGTGTTCACTACCGCGTTGATTAACCACATCAAAGCCATCACCAATCTCAACACCTTTCACCGCATTGATGCTCATTAGAGCGTGCGCGATGTCTGCATCTAGACGATCAAAGATTGGCTCACCAAGGCCTACAGGCACTTTAGTCGCAACCACTTGAATCTTCGCACCGATCGAGTTGCCTTCTTTTAGCAAGTCACGAATCAATTGATCAAATTCCGGTACTTTGTCGGCATCTGGGCAGAAGAAAGCGTTGTTTTCAATCTCGTTCCAATCCACTTTATCAATTGAGATATCACCCATTTGAGAAAGGTAAGCTTGGATCTCAACACCAAATTCTTGTTTTAGGTATTTCTTCGCAATTGCACCTGCCGCTACACGCATTGCAGTTTCACGAGCTGAAGAACGACCACCACCACGGTAATCACGCACACCGTACTTTTGATGGTACGTATAGTCAGCGTGGCCTGGGCGGAACTTGTCTTTAATTTCGGAATAGTCTTTAGAGCGTTGGTCTGTATTTTCAATCAATAGACCAATAGAAGTGCCCGTAGTTTGGCCTTCAAATACACCTGATAAGATTTTCACTTCATCCGCTTCACGGCGAGCCGTTGTATAGCGAGAAGTACCAGGGCGACGACGATCCAAATCTCTTTGAAGGTCTGCTTCGGTAATTTCTAATCCTGGTGGGCACCCATCTACGATACATCCTAGTGCGATACCGTGACTTTCTCCGAACGTGGTCACGCGGAAATGTTGTCCGATACTGTTTCCTGCCATTACTTCCTCTAAATCAGCTATTGAGCAGAAGGTTTGATTCCTAAACCGACTGGCTAATAGCTTTACTTGTCTATTCTTCGTGAATTCATAGTGGCTTTATTACCAAATGATGTAAACCCCAAAAAACGAACAATTTTAACTTTCTATTACATGAGCCGAATGAAATGAATGACGAGGGGAAATGAGCGTCGCTCTGAAGTGGCCGTTTTCACCAGTAACATTGTCCAATTAACAAAGGTTAATGAAGTCACTTTAAATACTCTCTATGTTGTAGCCCACAATAATAAGGAGAAGAATAATGATTGAGTGGAGAGTTAAAAAGTTCGCAGATCTGTCTGTTCAAGAGCTCTATGATTTCTTGCAGCAAAGAGTTGATATTTTTATCGTGGATATGAACACGCCCTACAGCGATTTGGATGGCAAAGATAACCATCCAGAGACTTATCACGTCATGGGCTATGAGAACGAACGCCTAGTGGCTTACAGTCGAATTATGGGTCAGAAACTTGGGTATCCAACCGATGTTCTTCCCCTTCTCGATTCAGACGCCAACGATGTTTGTATCGGACGAGTGATTGTTGCGAAGGACTATCGAGGCAAACAAATAGGTAACCAACTCATGCAGGTGAGTTTTGATGCAACTCGAAAGATTTATCCTGACTGCTCAATTTTCATTTCGGCACAAGCACACCTTAAAGACTACTATGGTAAATTCGGTTTCGACGTGGTGACGGACAGTTATTTAGAAGATGGGTGCACGATGTTAGGCCTTCGATTTATTCCAGAGGTCGTGGCTGTTTAACATAAGCCAACAGATACGCAGACAAGCGAAGCCACAAAGACAAAGAAGATTAGATTGCCCTTAAATGCAAAAAACCCGACAACTCGGAGAGTTATCGGGTTTCTTTAAATAATGGCACGCCCTGAAGGATTCGAACCTTCGACCACCTCCTTAGAAGGGAGGTGCTCTATCCAGCTGAGCTAAGGGCGCGCTACAGGAACGAATTATACGAATTCGAATCAGTAAAGCAACGGCTTTATGTAACATTCTGATCTAAGTGGGTAAAAAAAGGCCAACAAACATATAAGTGTTGGAAAATAGACCAAAGCAAACGTTTGCTTGATGGTAATCAAAAAGATTTTCTGGAATAATGCGCCAAAAACATCAGCCACTAACTTGAATATCAATACTAAGGAAATTCATGACTGCTCAAAATATTGATGGAAAGCTAATTTCTCAAACGGTTCGCTCCGAAGTTGCTGCACGTGTAAAAGCTCGTACTGAAGCTGGATTACGCGCTCCGGGCCTAGCGGTTGTTTTAGTGGGTGAAGACCCTGCTTCTCAGGTTTACGTTGGAAGTAAGCGTAAAGCGTGTGAAGAAGTTGGCTTCGTATCTAAATCTTACGACTTGCCAGCCACTGCGACAGAAGACGAATTGTTAACACTGGTAGACCAACTGAACGACGATCCAGAGATCGACGGTATTCTTGTTCAACTGCCTCTACCAGCTGGCATTGATAGCACTCACGTTCTTGAGCGTATCACACCAGAGAAAGACGTTGATGGCTTCCACCCTTACAATGTCGGCCGTTTGGCTCAGCGCATGCCTAAGCTTCGCTCTTGTACACCAAAAGGCATCATCACGCTGCTTGACCGTTACAACATCGACTTACGTGGTAAACACGCGGTTGTGGTTGGCGCATCAAACATCGTAGGTCGCCCAATGACGCTAGAGCTTCTTCTAGCAGGTTGTACGACGACAACATGTCACCGCTTCACCAAAGACCTTGAAGGCCACGTACGTCAAGCAGACGTTGTTGTAGTTGCCGTTGGTAAGCCTAACTTCATTCCTGGCGCTTGGATTAAGAAAGGCGCTGTTGTGGTCGATGTTGGTATCAACCGTTTGGAATCTGGCAAACTAGTGGGCGACGTTGAATACGACGTAGCGAAAGAAAGCGCAAGCTTCATCACACCTGTACCGGGTGGTGTTGGTCCAATGACGGTTGCGAGCCTAATCGAGAACACCATGATCGCTTGTGAGCAATTTCACTCGAAGTAATCCGCAGCGTATATAAATAGAATTAGAAAGCCGCAACGTGATGAACGTTGCGGCTTTTTTGATGCTTTGATACTTAGCTATTCGTTTTTGAAACAAGGCGACTCGCTTTTGATGAAGTGCTCGTTGCTACTTATCTGGAGTCTCGACTTTTTCCCCCTGTTCAGAAGGCGGTAATAAACTAATAAGCTCACACTCCGTTGATATGAGCTTTTCCAACTCAGATCCTTGTGTAATTAAACGGAAATCACCGCCAGTAATCACCCCAAGAGGAATGGCTTTAGGATACAAAGCGTTAAACTCGTTTAAATCAAATGCCTCGGTCAAACCTGTACTTTTAATTTGGCTACCCTGAGCCATCAGTGAGTTAAGCTTAGAATAGGTAATCCCTTCCGAAAACAGACTTCTATTGCCATCGCGACTCACTTGGTGCCTTTCATGTTTATTCTCTGAAGATTCAAGCTCAAACACCTTATTCTCACCAAACTCGTCTTGATAGTGCATGCTAACTAACGGATTGGTTTGACGATAAGGCGACACGATCATCGCACGCCCTATTCCATCCAATTCCAGATTATTTTCAGCGTGGCTCGAAGCCGGGTTACCAAAATAAACATTCAAGTTTTCCATACGCGCCAAGCGAATGCTTTCCCAGTTGGTATCCGCAAGCACACTGTTGATGTTGTGTGTCGCCAACACTTTGGCAAACTGGCGTGAAAACTGAGTCGCACCAAAGAAGATAACGCCTTGTGCCTTCTCTTGAGTCACACCTAGCCTTCTCGCCCACCAACTCGCGGTAAGGCTCTGAATCACAACCGTACCGATGATGACCAAGAACACCATTGGCACCAGAAGGTCTGCGCCTTCAATTAATTGTTTTTCTTGAAGCTTGATTGCAAACAGAGAAGAAACCGCGGCTGCAACGATCCCGCGCGGTGCCATCCAGCTCAAAAACCACTTATCCGCAGAGGTAAGATCCGTGCCGATCCCGCTGATCCACACACTCAAAGGACGCGCCACCAGCATCACTACCGCTAACAAGCCAACCCCACCCCAACCTATCGAGAGGAAGGTTCCGGAGTCGAGCCTGCTCGCTAATAGAATAAACAACGCAGAAATAAGCAACACGGTTAGGGTTTCTTTGAATTCGATGATGTCTTCGATGTCCAAGCCCTTCACGTTGGCAAGCCAGATCCCCATGATGGTCACGGTTAATAAACCGGACTCTTCACTCAGATCATTGGAAAACGAAAACGCCGCCAACATTAGCGTCAACACAGCCACATTACGCAAATAGTGCGGAACCCAATGCCCTTGCAGCATCTTGGCAATCAAATGGCCTCCGATGATCCCTAAGCCTAGACCTATGACTAACGTCAGGCCCAGAGCTGATAGAACGTGTCCGGTAGGGTCGGCAGAAGAAACGATGTACTCGTAGACGAGAACCGCAAACAGAGCCCCAATCGGATCAATCACTATCCCTTCCCATCGCAAGATACTGCCTAAGGAAGATTTAGGCTGAATACTGCGAAGCATGGGTACGATTACCGTAGGGCCAGTTACCACGACTAATGCCCCAAATAGAGCGGCTAACGGCCAACTGAAGTCCACAAAGTAGTAAGCACCCACTACGATACACGCCCATGTTATCAACATGCCGAAACTCACGAGGTGAGTCACCATCCGGCCATGGCCTCTGATTTCTTTGAAATTTAGGGTCAATGCCCCTTCAAACAAGATGATGGCAACACCTAAGGAGATCATAGGAAACAGCACATCACCAAAAATGGCATCGGGATTTAGGATATTCAGGCCGGGACCTAACAACAGGCCAACGATAAGGAGAGGAAGAATAGCGGGAAGACGTAAACGCCAACCGAGTAGCTGACAAGCTAAAGACAAGAGTCCAATTAACGCCAAAGAAGAAGTAATCGACAAATCCATTTGTGCCCCTAAAAGGTTTGCACCACACCCTGTGGTACAAACTATTCAATGAAATAAGAAAGCCTACGTTCTTACACTATAGGCTCTCTTTTTCACGCTAACCGAATATTATTGTGATTAATCAGTCACTTTACTATAGGGGGAGTAAAGTCATGGTCAGTTAGCTATAGAGAAAGTACAACACCAGCAATAGCGGCACTCATTAGGTTAGCAAACACACCTGCACAAATTGCTTTGAAGCCGTATTGTGAGATGAAAGAGCGACGCTCTGGAACTAAGCTGCCCAAACCACCGATAAGAATCGCCATGGTAGAGATGTTAGCAAAGCCACATAGAGCAAAAGTTACGATCGCTTGTGAGTGCTCACTTAGCGCCTCTTTAGCATCCATTAGTTGGATGAAAGCCACGAACTCGTTCACGACAATCTTGTTACCGATCAATGAGCCCGCAACCACAGCCTCAGACCACGGTACACCGATCAGCCATGCAACGGGTGCAAACACATAGCCTAGGATAAGTTCGAAGCTAAGGTTTACGCCAAACCAGCCGCCAACGATACCTAGCAAGCCATTCAGCATTGCAATCACACTGATAAAGGCAAGAAGTGTTGCACCCACTGCAACGGCAATACGAAGTCCAGACATAGCCCCATCTGCCATTGCCTCAACTACGTTTGTTGCTCGTGGAATTTCTACATCAGACTCAATATTTTCTTGAGCGTCATCTGGGCTGCCAGGTACTAAGATTTTAGCCATCAATAGACCGGCTGGTGCAGACATGAATGCCGCAGCGATCAAGTAGTTTAGGTCAACGCCAAGCGATGCATAACCCACTAACGTACCACCAGCGACAGAAGCCAAACCACACACCATCACAGCAAACAGTTGTGAATCCGTCATGTGCTTTAAGTAAGGTTTAACCACCAATGGCGCTTCAATCATGCCGACAAAGATATTGGCAGTCGCAGACAGTGATTCCGCACGACCTGTGCCCAAGATCTTCTGTAGCGCACCACCAATAAGGTTGATCACCTTTGGCATAAAGCCGATGTGGTACAAGCCTGAAATCAGTGCAGAGAAAAAGATAATGATGCCAAGAACATTAATCGCGAAAACAAATCCGTTATTCGTTAGGCCACCAAATAGGAAGTTAATCCCCTCTTGACCGTAGTTGATCAAGCTAGATACCGCACCCGTGGCTGCATTCAACGCTTCTTTACCCATCGGTACATAAAGAACCAATAGCGCGAATGAGATTTGTAATAAGAAAGCCAAAGAGACTGTTCTTAGTGGAATATTTTTTCTGTCCGTAGATAGTAACCAAGCGGCAACTAAAATAGTGATAATTCCAAGTAGGGAAGCCATGTGCGTCAACCTAAAAGTTGTAGATAGGAAAGGCGACGCATTCTATAGAGGAAATCGTTTGCGGCAAGCTAAGGTTGTTAACGTGATGTTGGGGTAATCACGATTTAACTATGATTATAATTAAGTTATTGAATTTTAATAATTAACTTTGATTAAAAAGCGTACTTTTTCCATATGGAAATTATATTTATAGATTAGGAAACAGTTAGCGATGCAGTTCAACGCACGTTTTGAGGTTTTTGTCCCAATACGTCGGCGAGCCGATATGATCTTTAATGAACTCAATCACAGCTGAAAGCTTCTTCGGCATGTTCTTTCGGCTCGGGTAAACAGCATAAAATGGCATCAACTGACTGGCTCTCCACTCTGGCAATACTTGAATCAACTTGCCCGTTCTAAACTCTTCTTTCACTAAGTAAGTCGCCAAATAAGCAACGCCCCACCCTGATACTGCCGCGTCTCGTACTGCCTCAGCCAAATCGACTGAGTAATCGCCCGCGACTTTGACGCTGAGGTTTTCTTGCCCGTTGTCAAACGCCCACGATGTGTAATCTCGTTCACGGCTGCGATAGATAAGACAGTTATGGTCAATCAAATCGGAAGGTATATGTGGCGTCCCGGCCTTAATCAGATAATCCGGTGACGCAGCCACCACAAACTGGCTGTCGGCCAATCGCTGCGCAATGTAACCTTCAGGCAGGTCTTCATTATTGGTGATCCAGAGATCCAAGCGCTCTTCAATCATGTCCACCTTATAGTCGAACAAGTGGACCTCGATTCTCAACTGTGGGTAGAGCTGTCTGAGTTGATCAATCGCCGGAATGATATGCAGTGTGCCAAATGACTGCGACAACCCGACGCGCAAGATTCCAGAGATATCATCGCGCTGGCTGTCCATATCCATCTGAGCCGCTTTTACCGTGTTAAACAACTGCTCACAATGTTGATAGAACACGTCTCCCGCTTCCGTCAACGTGAGGCTTCGTGTGGTTCGTTGCACCAGCTTGATGCCGATTGAGTCTTCAAGCAAAGCGACTTGCTTACTGATATGAGACACCGAAACGTTCAAGCTTTTTGCAGCACTGGTAAAGCCTTCGTGCTTGATTAGCGCATGGAATATCACCATCTGTGCAGCTCTATCTGTTAGCACAAGATCACCTTATTAAATCTCTGAAATATAAAATCAAAAAGGACTCCGAAGAGTCCTTTAGTTCGTTCTGCCTATGGTAGGCCAAATGCTATTCAAAGCGACTTAGGTCTGTTAATCAAACTTAATTCTGTCGGCTAGATGGCTTACTGCCAAAGCAAAGTAGTAAGAACGATTCCACTTCATTAACACATTGTAGTTGTTGTAAATGAGGTACGAACGACCCACTTCGTCATCTGGCATTATCAACCAAGCTTTAATGTCTTCATCAAGCGTTGGCAGTGGGCGATCGTCATAGCGTTTAATACCGAGTTCAGACCACTCTTTTAAGTATTTCGCTTTGTCTTCGTCTCGACCTTGTAAATCGATCGACACAGTTGACGGAACATGAACCTGACGACCCCAAGTATATTTGTCATCCCACCCTGATTGGCTGAGATAATTGGCCGCCGAAGCAAATACGTCTTCTTCAGTGCCCCAAATGTCTTTCTTGCCATCACCACTGCCATCAGCGGCGTAAGCTAAGAATGAGCTTGGCATAAACTGAGGTTGACCCATCGCACCAGCCCAAGAGCCTTTCATCTCTTTTGGTGCAATATGGCCTTGATCAAGAATCTTCAATGCCGCCATCGCTTCGCTACGGAAGAAAGCTTCTCGGCGTCCTTCATAAGCCATGGTAGTTAGGGCGTCGATAACGCTGTAATTGCCCGTGAACTTACCAAAATTACTCTCAACGCCCCATAGCGCGACAATGAATCTTGGTTGAACACCATATTCATCACCAATACGCTTTAACGCGGTGTAATGCTCCTTGTAGAGTGACCTTGCTTGCTTCACTTTCCAATCTGGAACCGCTCGTGGAATGTATTCATCCAGAGTCAGTTTTTTCTCAGGTTGGTTTTTGTCGGCTTTTACCGCTCTTGGCTTAAACGTTACACCATCAAAGGCTTCATCAATGATCGCTTCAGAGATGCCTTCTTCACGGCCTTGTTGTTTTAGTTTTTCTACATATTGCTCGAAGCTCAGTTCTTCAGCTTGTACTGAACTTATGGTCAGGCTATTACCCAATAGTAATGCCGACACAGCCAATATGGTTTTCGAAAATTTACTCAACGATCACTCCTCCTTGAATTGAGGTGGCTATCACTCTTCGTCTTGAGATTTCTGTTGGGCTTTACGCTCTTTATGAAGCTCAAGTTCGTTAACTGGTGGTGGTGGAACCTGCAAAAAGAAACCATCGGTATTCAGTGATTCTTTCACTTTTTCGATGTTTACTTGAGCCAGTTTACGGCCATCCATTTTAATTACCATTACAAAACTAGGTTTACCAAACATTTGCATCAATGCGTCAGGAACTTGTGAAAAATCATCCTTCTTAGGGATATAAAGGTATGTTCCTTCTTTCTTTGAGCTTTTATATATAGAACACAGCATGACAAACCTTTTAATTGATTATGACTACAAAACTCTCACTTGCGAGATCAATAGTTTATGTTAGGGAAATATTGGGAACAAAACGTCCATTTGACAACAAGATTACTTGCTGTGCTTGGTTTGGGAATATAACATGATAAACCTAGTTTCAGGCAATGCCCTTTATTTTATTGATAAAGAAATTGTACCAATCCGCTATTGAGGTCCTGTAGTTTTTCGATGTCTAGTAACCCAGATCTAAAAGGTAGCAGCTTTACGCTATCTGTTTTGCACTTATCCGATGATCAAGTCGAAAATGCAGTCTCTTTTCTTCAAGAGAAAGTAGACCAAGCACCTACGTTTTTCGCTGCCGCACCTGTTGTTATCAACATCAGTAAAGTCGCGGGCGATATCGATTTTGTGCAACTTAAAAATGGTATATCTCAAGCGGGCATGATCCCGGTTGGTGTGGCTGGCTGTTCTGATAAGCGAATGCAAAACCTCGCTAAAGAAGCCGGTTTTGCGGTGATGACGGCAAGCAAGTCGCCGTCTCAAGCTCCAGCGAAGATGGCACCAATCAAAGTGATTAGAACCCCTATTCGTTCTGGTCAGCAGGTTTATGCGAAAGATGGCGATCTATTGATACTCAGCCATGTGAGTGCAGGCGCAGAAGTGATTGCCGATGGCAGCATCCATATTCATGGCACTTTACGCGGCCGTGCGATTGCGGGTGCAAGTGGTCAAACTGAAGCAAAAATAATTTGTAATGACTTACAAGCCGAGCTGGTTTCCATTGCTGGAAATTACTGGCTCAGCGATCAAATTGAAAGCGAGTACTGGCAGAAGAAAACCATGTTCAGTATGGCAAACGATGTATTACACGTTGATGTCCTCGCAATATAAGAGAAATAAAAGGAAAACAGAATGGCACGCATTATCGTTGTAACGTCAGGTAAAGGCGGGGTAGGCAAAACGACCTCCAGTGCAGCTATTGCCTCGGGTCTGGCTTTAAAAGGAAAGAAAACCGCAGTTATCGACTTTGATATCGGTCTGCGTAACCTAGATTTAATCATGGGTTGTGAGCGTCGTGTTGTGTACGACTTCGTTAACGTTATCAATGGTGAAGCAACGCTGAACCAAGCGATGATAAAAGACAAGCGCACAGAGAACCTGTTCATTCTTCCTGCTTCTCAAACTCGTGATAAAGACGCACTAACAAAAGATGGTGTTCGTCGTGTCTTTGATGAACTGGATGAAATGGGCTTTGATTTCATCATCTGTGATTCTCCTGCGGGTATCGAACAAGGCGCTCTGATGGCGTTGTACTTCGCTGATGAAGCGATTGTAACCACGAACCCAGAAGTCTCTTCAGTACGTGATTCAGACCGTATTCTAGGTATTCTTGACTCTAAATCTCGTCGTTCAGAAGACGGCTTAGAACCCGTGAAAACACACCTTCTACTGACTCGCTACAATCCAGCACGTGTAACTCAAGGTGAGATGCTCAGTGTGGAAGACGTTGAAGAAATCCTGCACATCTCTCTACTGGGTGTAATTCCAGAGAGCCAAGCGGTACTGAACGCATCGAACAAGGGTGTTCCAGTTATCTTTGACGAAGCAACCGACGCAGGTATGGCTTACAATGATACTGTAGAGCGACTACTGGGTAGCCAAGTTGACTTCCGCTTCTTAACGGAACAGAAGAAAGGCATCTTCAAACGACTGTTCGGGGGCTAATGCACAATGTCATTATTAGAGTTTTTTAGACCACAGAAAAAGACAACCGCAAACCTAGCCAAAGAACGTTTGCAGATCATTGTTGCAGAGCGACGCAGCCATGACGACCCAGCGCCGTCTTACCTGCCGCAACTAAAAGAAGACATCTTGAAGTGTATTGCCAAGTACGTTGAGGTTGATCCATCAATGGTTGATCTGACTTTTGAACACAAAGATGACGACATCTCAGTGTTAGAGTTGAATGTTAAGCTTCCAGAAGAAGATCGATAATCTTTCTGAACAAGATTGGCAGGTAATACACTTGCTTGTATTGATTGAATAAAAAAAGAGAGCCTAGGCTCTCTTTTTTGTATGTGCAGTTTATAACTGTAACTAAGTTAGGCTTTAAAGCAGCAAGCGGTTATTTGATCGCTTTATTCAGCTTTTCGCCAACCACATCTAAACGCCAGCCTTGCATAACATCAGGCAGCTTCTCTGGGTTACGATCGTGCTTCCACACCCAGCTTAACACTTGGTTAAGTTGCTTCTTAGATGCCAAGAATTCCGTCGCCAAACCGCTGTGTTGTGATGCTGTTTTCACTTCATCTTTCAGCACTTTGAAGAGTTGCTTGTAGCCAGGGAAGTCCATTAGACGTTCTACTGGTGCTGGGTACTCTTCTTCTGGTGTATGTTCAGCTAACTTAACAATTGAGCTGATCTTCGCACCATGGCGACGCACAGAGCGGTAATCGAAACCTTCTTGCTCCATGTGCTTAGGATCTTTCATCGCAAAACGCGCCACAGCCCATAAGTCTTGCTCTTTGAAGACAAAGTTCAGCGCCAAGTCGCGCTTGATTGCTTCTTTTAGACGCCAAGTTGCTAGAGGTCGTAAGATCGCTAGCTGCTTAGGTTTAAGCTGCCACGCCCCTTTAATATCAAGGTAGGCGGTATCTGGGTTTACTTTACGGATGCGCTTGGCAACTTGTAAATCAGACTCTTGCTGAGCCGCTTCCCACCAACCAGCTTCCATCACTTTTTCTAGAAGCTTGTTGTACATTGGCATTAGGTAATGCACGTCTGCCGCTGCGTAGTCCAATTGCTTTTGAGAAAGCGGACGCGCCAGCCAGTCGGTACGAGATTCACTCTTATCGAGATCGACACCGACAAACTCTGAAACCAGAGCAGCAAAGCCCGTTGATAAACCATGACCTAAGAAAGCTGCCATGATCTGGGTATCAACCATTGGGGTTGGTGTACAACCAAATGCGTTTTGGAACACTTCCAAATCTTCACCGCAAGCATGCAGCACTTTCAGAACAGAGGCGTCTTTCAACAATCCAACAAATGGTGTCATTTCACCAAGAGCAATAGGGTCAATCAGTGACAGCGTTTCACCATCAAATAACTGAATTAAGCCTAATTGAGGGTAATAGGTTCTTGTACGAACAAACTCCGTATCAAGCATAACGACATCGGCTTCACGTGCTTGTTGGCAAACTCGCTCAAGGTCTTTCAATTGGGTAATGATTTGATAATCCACAAAAACTCTCACAGGTTTCTATTTGATCGCCGGATACAAAAATGCCGACATTAACTGTCGGCATTCTAACACCATTTTTCAGCGCTCGCTTAGATTAAGCGCCTCGATGGTTGTGGTGCAGTACTTTCTCGTAAACGAGCTAATTATTCGCTAGCGCGTTTCGCAAGTTCTGCATCGTTTTCTTCACGCAGTACGCGGCGTAAGATCTTACCTACGTTAGTCTTTGGAAGATCATCTCTGAACTCGACTAATTTAGGGATCTTGTAACCCGTTAGGTGCTCACGACAGTGCGCGATAATGTCTTCTTTGGTCAGGCTAGGGTCACGCTTAACCACGTAAATCTTAACCAGCTCACCAGACACTTCATGAGGTTGACCGATAGCTGCTACTTCAAGCACTTTGCCGTGCAGAGCCACAACGTCTTCAATCTCGTTCGGGTAAACGTTGAAGCCTGATACAAGAATCATGTCTTTCTTACGGTCAACGATGTACAACAAGCCTTCGTCATCAAACTTAACGATGTCACCTGTCGATAACCAACCGTCTTGATCGATCACTTCTTTGGTCGCTTCAGGGCGCTGCCAGTAGCCTTGCATCACTTGAGGACCACGAACTTGTAGCTCGCCTACTTGGTCATTAGCAATAACCTTGCCTTCATCATCAACAATACGAACTTCTGTCGATGGTACAGGTAGGCCAATAGCACCTGTGTAGTCTTTAAGGTCGTATGGGTTACCTGTTACCAGTGGTGAGCACTCGGTTAAGCCATAGCCTTCTAATAGGTGAATGCCAGTCGCTTTCTTCCATTGCTCAGCAACAGCGCGTTGAACCGCCATGCCGCCGCCAACAGATAGGCGTAGGTTACTGAAATCCAACTCGTGGAAATCTTCGTTATTAACTAGTGCGTTAAACAAGGTGTTTACGCCGGTAATTGCGGTAAACGGAACCTTTTGCAGCTCTTTAATAAAGCCAGGAATGTCACGAGGGTTAGTAATTAGAAGGTTACGACCACCCATCTCAACAAACAGTAAGCAGTTCACCGTCAGTGCAAATACGTGGTAAAGCGGTAGTGCCGTTACAACCAACTCGCGGCCTTCTTGCAGAACAGGACCGTAAGCCCCTTTCGCTTGCAGTACGTTCGCAATCATATTGCGGTGCGTTAAAATTGCGCCCTTCGCTACACCCGTAGTACCACCGGTGTACTGTAGAAACGCGATATCATCACCCGCCATGAACGGCTTCACATATTGAAGACGACGGCCTTTGTGCAGCGCTTTTCTGAATGAGATAGCACCCGGTAGATCATACTTAGGCACCATGCCTTTTACGTATTTCACTACGAAGTCGACAATTGTCCCTTTCGCGCGTGGCAGCATTTGCCCTAGGCTGGTTAGAACAACGTGTTTCACCGGTGTGTTATCAACAACTTTCTCTAAAGTGCTCGCAAAGTTAGATACGATAACAATCGCCTTAGCACCAGAATCGTTCAGTTGATGTTCAAGCTCACGAGGTGTGTACAGTGGGTTGACGTTCACTGCAATCATACCGGCACGCAATACACCAAATAGTGCAATTGGGTATTGCAGTAGGTTTGGCATCATTAGCGCGACGCGATCGCCCTTCTTCAGTTTCAAGTCATTCTGCAGGTAAGCGGCAAAAGCACGGCTGCGCTCTTCAAGCTTACGGAATGTCATAATCGAGCCCATGTTCTCGAATGCAGGTTGGTCCGCGTACTTCTGTACCGACTGTTCAAACATTTCTACAAGAGATGGGTACTGATCTGGGTTGATCGTTTCTGGTACGTCACTTGGATAACGTGAAAGCCAAGGTTTATCCACGATGTTACTCCTCGTTTATCAGCTGACGACTGCTTCGCCGCTTTTTATCATTGCGGTATTACAGCACAGCTTTAGTGCATGAGCACTAAAAGGCTCAAACACTTGTTTAAATTTTGTTAACTACACCAAGAATTAGCTCTGAAACTAGCTCTGGGCTCTCTAAATGACAATGATGTCCACCAGGAACAGTCTCTATTTTCAGAGGACTATGCACTGATTTGTAGCGATTATGCTGCAAATGTCGGAATCCATCATTCCCTAGGATTATTAATTGAGGGCATTCAATAGCCGCCATAATCGCTTCAGCGTGCGCCTGTGACATTCGATATAACGAGTCACATTTTAGATTAGGGTCGCATCGCCATTGCCAAGAGTTCTCGAACTCGACAATACCTCGCTCAACAATAGGAGCGATTAATTCAGCATTAATTTGGTTGGCGTGAGCTCTCAGCTTAATAGCATCCTCAAGGCTTGCCAGAGGACGTGAAGGCTTTCTTCGCTGTCGAAGACGACTGAGTACCCCATCCCTCAAGCGAGAGACTGTTTCGTGGGGAGCTTCAGAAAGAGGTCCGTGACCTTCAATTTGAATTAATCCTGACACCTTTTCAGGAAAGGCGGCACTATAGCAACTTGCTATCAATGCACCAAGTGAATGTCCTACCAGTACCAGTCTGTTTGGCGATAATTTAGTCACCAACTGATGCAAGTCATCAATATAATCATGAAATGGGTAGTAACTTCCCGATTTGTGCGACGAGAAGCCGTGTCCGAAGAGATCGATAGCAACAAGGTGAGTATTGGGAGCAAACTTGGCGACTTGCTGCATAACCTGATTAAAACTGGACGAATTGTCCAACCACCCATGAATAAAAACGACCGTCGTTGCGGTCGTTTGTGGGTTGCCAATCTGTTGTGTTGCAAGCGTCCCACTCGCAAGGGAGTATGACTTTTCAATCATCAAACATTTAGTTCCATCTGTTTGCGTAATCAACGTCTAAAAAGTTAATTACTCTACGTCCTGTATCACTCGGCCTTGTCTTGGCATCGTTTGAAAGCTGCGGCAATGTAAACTTCTGCACGAGTAGTAGGTTGGTGCAAAATCGTTAACAACAACGCGCTCAGTAATGTTCCACAGTCGTTGGTTATCCACTTTCATTACAGGGAAGGTGTAAGGGTATTCCCCTATTTTTCCATCTTCACTTCCGCTTGACTGGCCTACTAACGTAATCAGACGACCTTCAGCAAAACTTAGAGGCTCAACGTACCCTTCAATATAACCAACAAAACGTCCGCTTGGCTCTGCGTCTAGATCAGGCTTACCGCTACTCGAAATCGGCATATTAGCGACTTCGATTCGAGTCCTGTCTTTCAAGTTGGTCACTTTAGATATCACACCACCTAATCGAACACTTTTCGCGTCCGGTAGTTGGTCGACCCATTGTTGGTAATCGCTAATCACAGGCTCTGATTTTGCTTCAAGCTCGCTAGGAAGTGATGAACACCCGGCAAGTACCAAGACACCAAGAGAAAAGGCTATTAAGCGTAATTTAGAGAGATAGTTAGACATGGTTCTGGTCCTTAAACAGGCATTAATAAGAAGCTCTAGATGTAGATATCGACACCGATAAGCTTTGCAAGTTCTTCTTTCTTCGCCTGATTCATTACATCCATATATTCTTCCATAGCCTTACGTCCTCGGCCTTCTGGAAGATCATACTGGATTTGAGCCTTGTGCAGTTCAGACTCTTTAACTTGACGAATAGAGTGAGAAACAGCATTAGCCACCTTAGTCGGTTGCCCAACCGCAGTGCTAGCATCAGATTTTTTTGCCTGCTCCTTCTTTTTAATTCGATTCGGTTTAGACGTATTGCCTATCGAAGAAGGAGGTAAGTTGTTAATTGATACCATGACTAAATATCTGCCCTCTCAAATCTAAATAATACGCATTTAGACCTAATTTGCATCAGAACCTTGTAAAAATTATTCGCGACCTGGCAGTTTCTTCCAAGTCACTTTGTCACGAAGATAAACTGGCTCAGACTCTTCTGCTGCAACCGCTTTACCTTCTGCATAAGCGAATTGAGCAAGGAACGCCATATCTTGAGCTTCTGGGAATAGCACTTCACACGCTTTGGTGTTGATCGCAAGTGTATCCATATGCTCGGCATAAGCTTCCCAGCCGGTACCGACTTTCGCCCATGTTTCAGAATCTGCTTCTAACTGCGCAGCCAGTTCACTTGGTGGCGTTACACATTCGGCATCAACCGCAGTCCAACGACCATCTTGTTCGCGGCTGTAACGAGCCCAATACACTTCGCTCATACGCGCATCAATCGCTGTCGCAACATGAGTTTCACCAAATTTACGGTAGCTGCCTTGCGCCATCGCTGCCAGTGTAGAGACACCGATCATCGGTAAATCCGCACCAAAAGCTAAGCCTTGAGCAATACCAATACCAATACGTACACCCGTGAAACTGCCTGGGCCTTGGCCAAACGCGATAGCATCGATATCGGTTAAAGCGACATTCGCTTCTTTCAGTACTTCATCCACCATAGGTAGAATTTTTTTCGTATGGTCTCGAGGAGCCTCTTCGCTACGTGCGAACACCTGGTCACCCATTACTAATGCAACTGAACAGTTTTCAGTTGCGGTATCTACTGCAAGAATTTTCACGCTCATTTGTGTCTCAAATATCTGTTATCTAATCTAAAAATAATGGCTAAATTCAACAATGCCAATTAATCAGCAGCGGTTGAATGGTCTTTAGCTAAGAATTCTTTAATGACCCCTAAGTCACGGGTACGTGGGATAGGCGGTAAACTCGCCAAAAATATGCCACCGTAATCGCGAGTCACCAATCGGTTATCGCAAATAATCAAAGCGCCATTATCGCGCTTATCACGTATCAATCGGCCGACACCTTGTTTCAAGGTAATCACAGCGTCTGGCAACTGTACTTGTGCAAAAGGATCACCCCCTTTTAGCTTACAGTCCTCGATTCGAGCCTTAAGTAAAGGGTCATCAGGGGCCGTAAAGGGCAATTTATCGATGATAACACAGCTTAATGCATCGCCCCTAACATCTATCCCTTCCCAAAAAGCGCCTGTCGCTACGAGCAATGCGTTACCCAATTCCATGAACTCGGCTAAGGTTTTTTGCTTACTTGTTTCACCTTGCAATAGAACGGGAACCGTGAGGGTTTCTCGGAATCGCTCGCCCAACTCTTTCATCATGCTGTGTGAAGTACACAAGAAGAAACAGCGGCCTTGGTTTTGCTCGATCACAGGAGTCAGCATTCGAACTAGCTTATCCGCCAACCCAGGGCTGTTCGGTTCTGGAAGATAGCGAGGCACACATAAACGTGCCTGATTCGGATAATCAAATGGGCTCGGCAGTGAAAACTGAGCCGACGGCTTTAAGCCCAGTCGAGAGGTAAAGTGGTCAAAATCATCTGACACCGCCAAGGTTGCCGAGGTAAACACCCAAGCGCCCGGCTTCAGTTCAATCTGTTCGTGGAATTTATCTGCGACTGACAATGGTGTGATGTGCAAAGCGAATTGCCTTGGTGTTGTGTCATACCAATAGGAGTATCCCGTAATCGACACATCGCACACACGTTCAATGCGTGACTTAATCATGTTTGCACGTTCGAAAGCCGTGTCTAACAGTTGGCTTCGACCCAATGCTAGCTTCAATACATCGACGGCCAGTTGCAGCGCATCTTGTAGACGAACAAGTTCTCGTGCAATCGACTCAGATTTTAAGGCTTCGCGCCAGTTACCACGAAAGCCGGTATCACCAAGCACAATACGCAGATCGGCTGACGATTGAACGAGCCTATCCCCTACTTTCTGCAGCTGACGCATGTCTTTGGCTTCAGTTCGGTAAGCGATTTCAATGTCTTTGGCTAACTCTTGGATCTGTCGACTGGAAACCGATTGCCCGAAGTATTGGCTGGCAATATCGGGAAGTTGATGCGCTTCATCGAAAATAAATACATCGGCTTCAGGAATCAGCTCACCAAATCCGGTCTCTTTAATCGCTAAATCCGCTAAGAACAAGTGGTGGTTAACAACAACAACATCAGAGTCCATCGCTTTTTTACGCGCCTTAAGCACGAAGCAATCAGTGTAGCTTGGGCACTCTTTGCCTAAGCAATTGTCATTAGTCGAGGTAATAGTCGGGATAACTGGGCTGTCTTCGGCGATATCATCACAATCGCCCAAATCACCCGTTTGTGTGGATGACGACCAACTACGCACTTTGACTAACTGAGCCAGTAGCGTTGGGTCGGTATGAGCGCCATGACTCTCGATCATTTGACGGCTGAGCCTGTCCAAACACAAATAGTTTGAACGCCCTTTGAGTAACGCAACCTGACCATAAAAGCCAAGCGCATCGACCATCAAGGGTAAATCTCGGTGAAACAGCTGTTCTTGAAGGTTTTTAGACCCCGTACTAATGATGGTTTTCTTACCACTCAGCAGCGCTGGCACTAAGTAAGCAAAGGTCTTACCGGTACCCGTTCCTGCTTCAACAACTAATTGGCTCTGTTTCTCAATAGCTTGTGAAACCGCTTCAGCCATGTCTAGCTGAGCTTGTCGTGGTTGAAACCCGGGGATCGCTTTACCCAGAGCACCATCAGCAGAAAACGTTTTAGATATCATAGAGTACGATGTTTAGAAAAATAGAAGGCGAATTATGGCAGGTTTAGTGAGCCGGCGCGAATCAAGAATGACTTCGCACCGGAGGTGTTTGGTTTAGTTTGACGTGACTTAAGTTACCTTGAAGGTAAGAACTGAAGAAGTAGGAATTAGAGAATCGTTTTTATTTTCGACTGAGATAACGTGACAGCCAAGGGGCACCTTCAAAATGGTTATCATCGGGCTGTATGGCTTTCGCTGCATCGGTTGGTGAGGTCTTACTTTCCCACATTTCATCTAGAACATGACCATCTAACTCGGTACCTCTTGCCAATGAATTCACTCGCTTACAGTACAGTTTTTTGGCTAGTAACTCTTTATCCATAAGTATCACCTCTATTTTTGGCCAAGGCATAAATGCCTCGGTTGAAGTTCAAATGCGTACTACGGTCAAAACTTTTAAAAATGAAGCTTCTGCCTGTTTTTCTATCTAAAAACTGATATTTCTATATCAAACAATTTATCAAAGCGATAAATGAGCAGCAGAATTTGTTGAAACCAACTTGATAATAGATTAATTATAACGGTGATATTGCGGCTCAGTTCACCGTTCGACGGCCTGCATTTAATTTGAAGAATAAAAATATTTCATGGAAGTAAGATGCAAATGGAAAGAAAAACTTTACTAACACATTGTACTGATGCCCCGGGCCTCATCTCTAAGATCACCAACATTTGTTATAAGCACCAACTCAATATTATTCACAACAATGAGTTCGTAGATAACACAAGTGGCCACTTCTTTATGCGCACCGAGCTTGAAGGCTATTTCAATGACGAAACCTTGCTTGCCGATTTAGACCAAGCCCTGCCAGAAAACACGAAACGTAAGCTTGTTGATTCATCTCGCAAGCGTGTTGTGATACTCGTGACCAAAGAAGCACACTGCCTTGGCGATATTCTAATGAAGAACTTCGATGGCAGCTTAGACGTTGAAATCGCGGCCGTTGTCGGTAACTACGACATTCTACAAAGCCTAACCGAGCGTTTTGACATCCCTTACCACCATGTTTCTCACGAAGGGCTAAACCGTGAAGAGCATGAGAAGAAGATGCTAGAAGTGATTGACCAATACGAGGCGGATTACCTTGTTTTGGCTAAGTACATGCGAGTGCTGACTCCAGGGTTTGTTGAAAAGTACAACCACAAGATCATCAATATCCACCACAGCTTCTTGCCAGCATTTATTGGCGCGAAGCCATACCAACAAGCGTACGAGCGCGGCGTGAAGATCATTGGCGCAACGGCACACTTTGTGACGAATGATTTGGATGAAGGCCCAATCATTAAGCAAGATGTTATCCCTGTGGATCATAACTTCAGCGCGAAAGACATGGCACAAGCCGGTCGTGACGTAGAGAAGAATGTATTAAGTAAGGCGCTAAACAAGGTGATCAATGATCATGTGTTTGTTTACGGTAACAAGACTGTGATTCTGTAAGTGGGAGAACGATTTCCGGTAAGACTTCCAGTTAGAACCCAGAAAAAAACGCGCAACAGGGTTAACCCATCGCGCGTTTTTTTGTATCTGATGATCAGACTCGCTTTACGAGATTCCCAATTACGCTCCTTCATCGCTATCGGGAATGACGAACTCGGTGACGAATCTTCTAGCTATAAGCTCTAACATAGGCCCTCGAATACTCAGCCTGTCAGTACCCAAAGATAAACTCTGGTAAACACCATCGAACACTCCGTCATTCCGACGAGCCTGAGCGAGATCAGGAATCTTTTTCTAGCAACTCTCTATTCAAATTAAGCCTGTTCTGATTCGACAATACGCTTAAGTGAGTGTGGGTGCAGCTTGATGCAAATCCCTTGATGTTTAAAAGCCACTGTTGGGTTATTCAAGCGTTCACCCTCACCTTTCGGGCTAGAGAGTTTGATCTTAACGCCTTTCTCAGCCAGCGTTTCAAAGTTAGCAGCGAACTGCGGGTAAGTTTCTTTAAGATCCGCTAAGTACTCATCAGCCGTTTGGGCGTGAGAAGGAATCACAAACTCTACATGTTCCCAATCTTGGCTTGGGTAAATCTTACCTTCAGCTGGATATGGCAGCTCTAAGCATTCAATGCTCCAGCCAAGACTTTGCAACGGTTCATCGAAAGCCAACACCACAATTGGACGACCATTAATCATCGCCTCTGAAATCGTAGATCCGTACTCAGACCATGCTTGATGCGCAGATTTCGCTAGCTCAGTGTCATTGATTCGAAGCGCAATATGATCCGCTTGAGCAAAACTTAAATCCAAACCCAATGTATTTCCTAGGTTCTCGATTTTTGCCATAAAGGTATCAAGGCGGGCGATCATTTGTTGTGGTTCTAGTTCAGCTTGCTTCAGGCTCATCATCATTGTCTGTGTTCTCCAAATAATGGCTGCATGTTATCAGTTTTGCCTTTTGCAACAAGCGTTGCTTTTACAAAAAATACTCAATAACTATGTTCTTTTCGCTCCTTAAACATGCAAACGCGTCTTGCTAAAAGTCGATTGTCAAAAACCACTCAGGAAATGTTAATTTTCTATCAATTCGACCTATAAGAAACCCCACAAAATTGGTATGATTAACGCCATTTTTGTGAACTTAAACAGTGTCTGTTGTTCATTTCGGCATTAAATCGTTAACTAGACGCATAATTAACCAATTTAATGACCTCGAAATAACAGCCACTCTTATCATCCTTGAATTGAAGGAAACGCGTGTGAATATCCAAGCACTTATTAATGACAAAGTATCTCAGGCTCTAGAAGCCGCTGGCGCACCTGCAGGCTCTCCTGCGGCTGTTCGCCAATCTGCAAAACCACAATTTGGTGACTACCAAGCAAACGGCGTTATGGGCGTTGCTAAGCGACTAGGCACTAATCCTCGAGAATTTGCTCAAAAAGTATTGGACGTTCTAAACCTAGACGGTATCGCTTCTAAAGTAGAAATCGCAGGCCCAGGTTTCCTTAACATCTTCTTAGATGAAGCTTTCCTAGCACAACAAGCAGACGCAGCATTGGCTGATTCTCGCCTTGGTGTTGCAGTAGCAGAAACACAAACAATTGTTGCGGATTACTCTGCACCAAACGTTGCGAAAGAGATGCACGTTGGTCACCTACGTTCAACCATCATCGGTGATGCGGTAGTTCGTACTCTTGAGTTCCTAGGCCACAACGTTATCCGTGCTAACCACATCGGCGACTGGGGTACTCAATTTGGTATGCTTATCGCAAACCTTGAGCGCGTTCAGGCTGAGTCTGGCGAAGTTTCAATGGAACTTGCTGACCTTGAAGGCTTCTACCGTGAATCTAAAAAGCTTTACGATGAAGACGAAGAGTTCGCAGTTAAAGCACGTGGCTACGTTGTTAAACTGCAAAGCGGCGACGAGTTCTGCGCAGAGATGTGGAAGAAGCTTGTTGATGTAACAATGATTCAAAACCAACGCAACTACGATCGCCTAAACGTTTCTCTAACACGTGATGACGTAATGGGCGAAAGCATGTACAACCACATGCTTCCAACTATCGTTGCTGACCTAAAAGAGCAAGGTCTTGCTAAAGAAGATGACGGCGCACAGGTTGTATTCCTAGACGAATACAAAAACAAAGATGGCGACCCAATGGGCGTTATCATCCAGAAACGTGACGGCGGCTTCCTTTACACAACAACAGATATCGCTTGTGCAAAATACCGTTTTGAAGAACTAGGCGCAGACCGCGTACTTTACTTCATCGACTCACGTCAGCACCAACACCTAATGCAAGCTTGGACTATCGTTCGTAAAGCAGGTTACATCCCAGAATCTGTTTCTCTTGAGCACCACGCGTTCGGCATGATGCTAGGTAAAGATGGTAAGCCATTCAAGACTCGTGCAGGCGGTACTGTTCGTCTTGCTGATCTTCTTGATGAAGCAGAAGTTCGTGCAGCGCAGCTAATCGAATCTAAGAACCCAGAACTAGCAGAAGACGAGAAGAAAGCGATCGCGAACACGGTTGCTATGGCAGCGGTTAAGTACGCAGACCTTTCTAAACACCGTACTACTGACTACGTGTTCGATTGGGACAACATGCTTGCATTTGAAGGCAACACAGCACCGTACATGCAGTACGCATACACTCGTGTTGCTTCTGTATTTGCTAAAGCTGGCATTTCTATGGACTCGCTTGAAGGTGAAATCAAAATCACTGAAGAGAAAGAGAAAGCACTTATCGCGAAACTTCTACAATTCGAAGAAGCAGTTCAGTCTGTTGCTCGTGAAGGTCAACCACACATCATGTGTAGCTACCTGTTCGAACTAGCTGGTCAATTCTCTAGCTTCTACGAAGCGTGCCCTATCCTAGTTGCTGAAGACGAAGCTGTTAAGCAGAGCCGTCTGAAGCTTGCTGCACTAACAGCGAAGACGATCAAGCAAGGTCTATCGCTTCTAGGTATCGACACTCTAGAGCGCATGTAAGCGATTCGAGATTCGAGATTCG
>NZ_JBFRRH010000082.1:90463-90602 GCF_041472995.1 Vibrio sp. 10N.261.46.A3
AGATTCGAGATTCGAGAAAATTAGAAAGGTTGGCGTGAAAGCGTCAACCTTTTGTTTTATCTGGAGGTTTGTTTACTCGATTATTTATACGATTAGCTAACCTACACTGCAAGAGATCTCCTATTACGCTCCTTCGTCG
>NZ_JBFRRH010000083.1:0-94182 GCF_041472995.1 Vibrio sp. 10N.261.46.A3
GTCTCCCTCCACCATATTCTCCTTAATTGGAAAATCGAAAAGCCAACTCATTGAGTTGGCTTTTTTCGTTTCTGAGCTTTATCTCTTTCTAAACGTATTTTTGTAAACGTGTCTTTCTAAAACAACCCTCAACTTCCTAAACACTAACCCGCTACTACAAATAACTAATCGAGCTAAATCATTCAAACATCAGTGATCCCATACTTCAGCATGACGCTCACAAACCAGATAAGCAGCGCAGCCTAAACAATTGGTCGATACATGTTCTTCGCATTCATTCGCAATTCTCTGTTTCTTTTGCAAAGTAATCTCAGACTCCAATACGGGTTCAACGAACTTGGTCATTATTCAACAAATCCAAATAAAATCAGTTAGTTAGTCTCAGGTTAATCCAATCTTTGGATCAGTTACATCTCTTAATATTTGTCGTGATGACACACTTCCGCTACTCATGTTCTTTGTCTGTTCTGCACGTTTTCGTCATATTGGCATTGGGCCTTGAATCTGAAACCCTTCCCCCCTCCCCAAAAAACAAGCTCAAAGCCAATTTCCCTGCTGCGACTTGCAGATACATATCATTAGACGCAAAAAAGCCCCTGCTGATTTCTCAGCAGGGGCTTTCTATTATTTGGTGTCATTCCGAATAACTACATCCTATTGATGTTAAGTTAAATCCTGGAAATTAACCTTGAATACCAACAATTAACCAAGGTGCATTGTTAGTTGTTAGGTCACGTTCTAGGTGCCAGATATCAGTGATATCTTCTTCAACGCCATCCGCTGTGTCACGGTAACGACCGCTAAACTGAAGGCTTAGCTGTGCTTTGCTACCATCGTGGTCTGCGCGAACGATTTCAGCATCAACGTACATTACGTCTGTGTGCTGATCACCGTCTAGCTTATTACGCTCAGCTTTTAGGTCTTCAAATAGGCTTGGAGATACGTATTCTTCAATCGTGTTTAGCTCGTTGTGATTCCATGCACCTTGCAGTGTACGGTAGTGCTCACGAGAACCGTTGATGAATGCCGCTTGATCAAAGCCCGGTGGGTAGTTATGTGGAACATCGCTTTGTGCACCAAAACCGAAACCACCAGCAGCGCCTTGTGATTGAGGTTGTGCTTGCTCGAAGTTATGAACATTTGGTTGTTGCTTAGGTTGTTCAAACTTGTTCTGACCCATGCCGCCGAATGCTGGCTGTTGGCCACGTGCATTCTGCTGATTCATTGAGCCCTGCTTCGCGCCCAACATTCCGCGTAGGAATTTAAACGCTAGGAAAGCAATCAGACCCATAATCAGAATATCCATGAACTGGATACCTTCAAATGCGCCACCAAAGAATGCAGCTAAAAGACCACCAGCAAGTAAACCACCTAGCAGACCGCCCATAAGGCCTTTCTTGCTTGAGTTAGCTGCTGTGTTCTTACCCGTTTGATCTTGACGGATCGAATTCGTGTTTTGTTGTTTTGGTGCTGGAGCCGTTTTAAAGCTTTTGCCAAATGACTTACCACCACCAAACTTTTTCGCTTCCGCGATTGGCGTCACCGCGACTGTTACCAACAGGATCGCGACTAGTGAGAAAAATCGTTTCATTATTATCCTTTATAGGTTTTTTATCTTTCGACACCTTAATCATACTCGTTAACAAAGAACAATGAAATATTCACCGTGTTTACACATGTATCATAATATTGCGGCTATTAATTGATTACTAAACTAGCGAAGGGATTGACGGCACTCAGGGGCAGCATTAAAATATTGAACGATGTTCATTTAATAGAAAGTACCCATGGCAAGACGAAACGATCATACTCGCGAACAATTAGTGCAATTAACCTTAAAAACGGTAACCGACTTCTTAGAAGAGCACTCTTATCACGAGCTAAGTCTACGTAAAATCGCCAATATGATTGGTTACGTTCCGAGTACCTTAGTAAATGTATTTGGTAACTACAACCTACTGCTTTTGCATGTGGTCGCTCAAACATTAGATGAACTGGCGTTAGAATCCGCTGCAGCTGTTGAACAATCGAGCAACCCTCAACAAGCTCTATTCAACCTTGCCTACTGCTACCACGATTTTGCACAGAGACACCCTCACCGTTGGCAGCTTATCTTTGAGCACAACATGAACGGTGAAAACCTTCCTGAATGGCAATCGAATCGCATCGATAGAATGACAGGCATGCTAGAACAGTTGCTCGTAGCGATTGCTCCTGAACATACTAAAAGCGAAGTCGTTAAAGCCAGCCGTGTATTATGGTCTGGAGTACACGGAATTACTCTACTTAGCGTTGATGATAAATTTTTCGCCTCTGAGCCCATTGATGGTAAAGAGCTGATCAATAACCTAGTCTCAAACTACTTAACCAACTGGTAATCATCCAAGGAAAGACAATGAACAACAGCAGCCAATCTTCGCTGTTAACGCAAAAAAGGTTCCTACCCTACTTTATTACCCAATTTCTAGGAGCCTTTAACGACAACATATTCAAAAATGTCCTGTTACTGTTTGTTGCTTTCGCAAGCGTAGACACGCTGCCTATTTCCAGCAATCTATTCATTAATTTGGCCGCTGGCCTTTTTATTCTGCCCTTCTTCCTATTCTCAGCTTTAGCCGGTGTACTGGCTGACAAATACGAAAAATCGTGGTTTATCCGTAAAGTTAAGCTCCTTGAAGTAGTGATCATGTCACTGGGTGCGATCGGATTCATCTACGAAAGCTACGGAATATTACTCTTGCTTCTGTTCCTTATGGGAACGCAGAGTGCTTTCTTTGGCCCGGTGAAATACGCCCTGCTTCCACAGCAGTTAGAAACAAAAGAACTGGTATCTGGTAATGCTCTTGTTGAGACAGGTACATTCTTAGCGATCCTGATTGGTACTCTAGGCGCAGGCATCATTGCATCTGAAGAAGGCGCGAAGCTCATCGCTGCGGTGTGTATTGTTTCGTTCGCCGTGCTTGGCTATGTATCAAGCTGCTTTATCCCACAAGCGCCAAGTAATGCTCCAGATCTTAAGGTAAAGTGGCAACCTGTAAAACTGACCCGCGCGACACTGGCGATTGCCAAAAAAGATCGCCCGACCTTTCAAGCTCTGATGTCTATCAGCTGGTTCTGGTTCCTTGGTGCGGCTTACCTAACTCAGTTTCCCAACTTCACTAAACTGCATCTAAACGGCACTGAAAGCTCAGTCGCCTTTTTACTGGCACTGTTCTCGGTAGGCATTGCAATCGGCTCTTTGGCTTGCGATAAGTTATCTAATCACCGAATTGAAATCGGCATTGTGCCAATGGGCAGCTTAGGTATCTCGATCTTCGGTCTTCTGATGGCGATATCCATCCCGGAGTCTTTGCCTGACTTTAGTTCTTTCAATCAATTCGTCACCTACTCAGAGCTGTGGCCACTGTTTGCTTACCTTCTGCTTCTGGGTATCTCTGGCGGTATCTTTATCGTTCCTCTGTATTCACTGATGCAGTTACGTGCGAAGCCCAACGAGCGTGCCCAAGTGATTGCCGGGCTCAATATTTACAACTCACTGTTCATGGTGGGAAGTGCGGTATTAGGTATTGTTTGCCTTAGTGTTCTAGAACTTTCAATTCCACAGCTGTTTATCTTACTCGCAGTGGGCAACACTTTGGTGATGCTGTACCTGTTTTATCAGGTGCCTATCTACGCTTTCCGCTTCTTTACGTGGGTGGTCACTCACACCATGTACCGAGTTAAACATAAGAACTTACATCACCTGCCAGAAAAAGGCGGCGCGTTGATTGTCTGCAACCATGTGAGTTATATGGATGCACTGCTGCTGAGTGCGGTTTGCCCTCGCTTAATCCGTTTTGTGATGGAAGAGGATTACACCAAGTTGCCGCCAATTCGACGCTTCTTGAAAAGAGCTGGGGTGATTCCAATCTCCGCGACCAACCGCAACTCAATTCGAAACGCTTTCAAAGAAGTAGAGCGTGCCCTGCATGAAGGTCACATCGTGTGTATTTTCCCAGAAGGAAAGCTCACCTCTGATGGTGAAGTGGCTGAGTTCATGCGTGGAATGGAGCTGATCATCAAACGTTCCCCTGTCCCTGTGATTCCTATGGCTCTCAAAGGATTATGGGGCAGCTACTTTAGTCGTTACAAAGGCCGTGCCTGCAAAGGGTTACCCACTCGCTTCTGGACTAAGCTAGAGATAGAAGCTGGCGAACCGATTTCACCTAAACAAGCCTCTTGTGAAACGCTTCGACAGTCAGTCTCTGACCTTCGCGGATCACTACGCTAGTTAACCAGCCCTTTATTCATATCAGTTGAACAAGCGTTAAGTTTTCCTTAACGTTTGTTCAATTCATTTAGACTTACTTATCATTTTATTGAACGTATAGTGGTCTCATCACAATAACGCCACAACAAAACAAGACTCTAAATACAATGAACCTAAAAAAGTCCGTTCCATTTTATCTTGCTGCACTGTTTTGCTTAACGCCTTGGGTTAGCTCACCGACTGCCCTGGTTATCGGTTTCCTGCTTGCGAGTTTAGGTTTAGTCCCTGAACACTTGGAAGTCGGCAAACTTACCAAAAAGCTACTGGCCTACTCTATTGTTGGCTTGGGTTTTGGTATTCAGTTTGAAAAAGCATTAGCAGTAACAGGCGATGGTATTGGGCTCATTGTAACGACGATTATCGGTACATTAGTCATTGGTTGGTTCTTGGCTAAACGAATGGGGCTAGACCGCACTACAGGCTACCTTATCTCTTCTGGTACTGCGATTTGTGGTGGTAGCGCGATAGCAGCAGTGGCACCTGCGATCAAAGCAGACGATGAACAGATTGGCTTGGCGTTAGCCACTGTATTTGTGTTGAACTCGGTTGCTCTATTCTTATTCCCGATGATTGGTCACGCGCTTGAACTCAGCCAACAAACATTTGGGACTTGGGCAGCCATCGCGATTCACGATACGTCTTCTGTAGTAGGTGCAGCTTCAGCGTATGGCGAAGAAGCACTGACGACAGCGACAACATTGAAGCTCGCTCGTGCACTTTGGATCATCCCAATCGCTTTAATCAGTGCGATGATCTTCAAGAACGATCAAAAGAAAATTACGGTTCCCTACTTCATTTTCTTCTATTGCGCCGCTATCGCGGTGAGTGACTTACTGCCACAATTTGAGATGGTCTATCAAGGAATCTTTGATGTGTCTAAGCGAGCACTGGTAGTGTGTCTGTTCTTAATTGGCTGTGGTATTTCAGTTGAGAAGTTAAAAGCGGCAGGGCCGAAACCACTGATGTTTGGTATTACGATGTGGGTCATGATCTCAACGGGTTCATTAGCGTGGTTAACTCTCGCCTAGCCTGCATAGAAATGCTTTAGATGGTTGTTCGGTTACCTAGACACTCGGGTTAGCGAGCGACAAAACAAAAAGGCAAAGCTCCAATGGGCTTTGCCTTTATCGTTTGTGGTAAGGGTATTCTTTGTTGCAACAATCACGAATCAAACAGGGGCTTATCACTCTTCTTACTCTCTCTTTTCATTAAAACAAGTACCACAACCAACACAAATGCGGTGAGCTCAGCCAACGAACGAGTCAACCCTGACGAGATGACCGCTTGGCCTATCTGCAGTAAAACCGCAATGATGAGGGCAATTTTCATAATAAGACCTTATTCTATAATCCGTTATTTATATGGCTTATTATGATGGATGGTTATAAAGATAATAAATTCTGTTTTGAACTATCTAATTGCTAAATTAACTAACCTAGCGTAACTGCCCTTCTAACCACTTAATAAAGGTTCTTACCTTAGGACGTTTTTCCGTGCCTAGCGGGCAGATTAAGTCATACCCTTGGTCTGTATCCATGCTCGGATAAGGTGTTATGAGCTCACCAGTCTGAACATACTGCTTAACAAAATGATAGCGTCCCATCGCGACACCGATATTGCTGAGGGCACTTCTTACGCCCATATCCCGGTGGCTCACGCAGTAAAATTGCTCAAACAAGTTCACATCCAAGCCGTGGTGTTTAATCCAACGCTGCCATACATCTGATCCTAGTGCATGAATGAAATTAATCCGGTGCAGCGATTCTAAGCCATCATCAAAGATGTCGTGCTCAGCCGCGTAACTCGGTGTACACACCGGAATATACTTTTCACCAAACAGGCGCTGTCGATGCATGTCTTTGAGATCTTCAGCACCATAGTAAATGGCGACATCGAGATGATTTTGATGAAAATCCTGCTCTTCTTGCGAGAAAATATTGAGATTAAACTTAGGGTATCGCTTTTTAAAATCAGCCAGTCTTGGTAGTAACCAACTGTTGGCAAATGCAGGACTGGTACCGATATTGATCTGTCCATACAAGTCTGTGTTGGTAATGTCTTCGATCTCACCAAAAATAGAGCTTAACGACTTGGATAACGTTCGTTGAAAGCGCTGGCCTTCTTCCGTTAGTTCCAGTTTACGAGTCCCTCGCACAAACAAGTTAAACCCGAGTTCACCTTCTAACACTTTGATTCGATGGCTAACGGCTCCCTGAGTCAAATGCAACTTTTTCGCCGCTAGCGTAAAGCTCATTTTCTCGGCAGCAACATTAAAAGTATGAAGATTTCTAAGTAAAGATTGATGGTTAGCCATACGAACTCATGCATTAAAAATTTTAATTCATACTACTACCCGTTTCGTTTGTTTGCATTAAGAAATAAGTTTTTAATAGCCGCAGTTACTTAAAATCCTGCCTCGATCAATCTTTGACTCCATGCATTGACGAGCAGAAACATTAAAAAAATTAATTACAAACTTAGGGGCACATATGAATATACTCGGGTATATGCAAAAAGTAGGTAAGGCATTGATGGTTCCCGTAGCCACACTGCCAGCTGCAGCAATCCTTATGGGGATCGGCTATTGGTTGGATCCTGTTGGTTGGGGTTCAGAAAGTATCTTAGCCGCATTCTTGATCAAATCTGGTGGCGCGATCATCGACAACATGGCGGTTCTGTTCGCGGTGGGTGTCGCATTTGGTTTGAGCCGTGATAAGAATGGTTCTGCGGCACTGTCTGGTTTTGTGATGTTCCTCGTTGTCACCACGCTACTTGCTCCGGGCTCTGTTGCTCAATTAATGGATGTTGAACTCAGTGAAGTGCCAGCGGCATTTGGCAAAATCAGCAACCAATTCGTA
The DNA here is from genome assembly GCF_041472995.1 of Vibrio sp. 10N.261.46.A3. NCBI lineage: Bacteria > Pseudomonadati > Pseudomonadota > Gammaproteobacteria > Vibrionales > Vibrionaceae > Vibrio > Vibrio sp. 10N.261.46.A3. Next base: position 7,168 of record NZ_JBFRRH010000083.1, read on the forward strand.
GGTATCATTGTGGGTATCATCTCTGCTGAGATCTACAACCGCTACTCAACCGTTGAACTTCCTCAAGCTTTAGCATTCTTCAGCGGTAAGCGTTTGGTTCCTATCCTGACCTCAATCGCAGGTATGGCTCTCTCTTTTGCTCTACTTTACATCTGGCCAGCTGTTTACGACGCTCTGATCGTTCTGGGTATTAAACTAGAAAGCATGGGCGCAGTGGGTGCCGGTCTGTTTGGTTTCTTCAACCGTTTGTTCCTATCAGTTGGTATGCACCACGCTCTTTACCCTGTGTTCTGGTTCGACGTTGTTGGTATTAACGACATTCCAAACTTCCTAGGCGGCGCGCAATCTATCGCTAACGGTACGGGTATTCCGGGTAAAACAGGCATGTACCAAGCGGGCTTCTTCCCTATCATGATGTTTGGCCTACCAGCAGCAGCACTGGCGATGTACCACTGTTCTGATGCGAAAAACAAAAACCAAGTATTCGCAATCATGCTTGCGGCAGCTATGGCTTCATTCTTCACAGGTATTACAGAGCCGCTAGAGTTCAGCTTCATGTTCCTAGCACCCGTGTTGTTCCTACTGCACGCAGTATTAACAGGCCTATCGCTTTACATTGCAGCAAGCATGGAATGGATGGCAGGCTTCGGCTTCTCTGCTGGTTTCGTTGACCTAGTACTATCAAGCCAAAACCCACTAGCGGTTAACTGGTACATGCTACTGGTTCAAGGTGTGGTGTTCTTCGCGCTTTACTACGGTATTTTCCGCTTCGCTATCATCAAGTTCAACCTACGTACTCCAGGTCGTGGTGAAGAGATGGAAGCAGAGAAAGAAACTGAAACGCCAGAAGCATTGGCTAACCTAACCAATAGCTACATTGAAGCGGTTGGCGGTGCAGACAACATTCTAGAAGTCGATAACTGTATTACTCGTCTACGCTTAACTGTGAAAGACTCAGGTGCAGCAGACAGCGATAAACTGAAGAAACTCGGTGCGGCAGGTGTGGTACCGGTTGGTAAAGGTGGCCTACAAGTTATCATTGGCCTAGGTAAGGTAGATAAAGTCGCTGAGCAAATGAAGAAGGCACTCGCTTAACGCCAAATCTTGAATGACACGATAAGATACTAAGAATTTGTGACGGCTTCACCACCGTCACAACCCCCTGAAGCGCAATTACGACTAGTCACCGTGTATTGCGCTTCATTTTATTACTCTTCGCTCTATTTAGAACGAGTCTGCTGTAACCACTGCGCCAATCCAGCGCGCGAAACCTTAATACCCTGTTGTTCCTGCTGAGGCATTCGGTAATACTCAACAGGAAATTTGAACCGTTCAAGACGACCAGTTAACTGCTCAATAAACCATTCTTTGGTTGGCAACTCAGCACAATCGACAATCGCTGCAGGTCGGAATCCGAACTCATCATCTTCAATGGGAACAATAAAAGCCTGATTAACCTCAGACAATTGATTGAGTACTCGCTCAATTTCTTCGCAATGAATGTTCTCACCACCAGAAATAAACTGATTGTCGGCACGGCCAATAATCGACACTTGTTCGCCAACCCACTCACCAAGATCTTTGCTATCAAACCAACCGCTCTTATCAACTAATGGCGTTAATTTACCTTGATAGTAATACCCAGAAGCGAGCGTCTCGCCGCCAATAAAGATACGTTGTTCTTCAATTTTTAGCTGGCGATGGTTAAGGACAAAACCAGCGGTGCTGCTGGCATCAACGGGCTTCGCGGTCACAGTTGAAGCCGCTTCGGTCATGCCGTATCCAAGCCATGTTTCGATGCCCATTTGTTGAGCTTCGAGCCCAAGTGCTTCAGGTATATGACTACCACCTAAAAGTACATGCGTTAAAGTAAGTGCTTGCTTACTCTTTAGTAATCGATGTAGTTGAGTAGCGACCAATGAAGCATGACTGCATTCTTCTATATCAGTTTCAAGCTGACCTGTGCCTATTTTGATGCAACCACCAGCCGCCAGCCAACGATGAACTATCGCCAGCCCCGACACATGGTACATAGGTAAACTTAGCAACCACGTGTCACCTTGTTGATAACGAAACACCTCAAGCAAGCCGACCGCAGAACATAAATGCTGCTCAAGTGTGTGGGCGACCGCTTTGGGGTTTCCGGTAGAACCTGAAGTGAATACGATACTCGCTAGATTTTGCGGATTGAAGTTGGACTCTTGAGATGTCGTTATCCAACTGTCATCACCATCGACCTTCACTTCATTTAAACAAGGTAAGGTCACCAACTGAGTATTCAAATCAGCAGTCTCTGATTGCTCTATCCCGCTATTGCCCAAAAGCCAAAGGTAGCTTTGTTGATCTGCTTGATATAAGGAATCGAGCTTTTGCTTGAGGCGTAAACTAGGCTGAGGCATCGTAAACGCACAAACCACACCCAAATTGAGTGCGGCAAGGTAAACCGGGATCACTTCAGCTTGATTCTTACCAACAATCGTTAGTACATCACCTTCAGATAGGCCTTGATGAGATAGCTGTTGTTGGTACTCACTAACCAACACAAACACTTGCTGCCAAGTATAAGTGCGGTGAGTGGTCACTAACGCTGGTTGAAGTGGGTTTTGCTGCGCCCACTGTACCCAGAGCGGGTGATGATTAGATTGTGGGCGCATCATATGATAACCAAAAATAGATTAAGAACTTGTTAAGCTAACTAAATAGCCATTCAAATAGATCGGCCTAAGAAGACCAAATCAATTGTTGCTGTTCAAGTGTAGAGACAGGCAACTGACAGCCCGGCCAAGAAACCTCCAGCTGCTGCTTGAACAAGCCAATCGTATCCAGCCCCGGCACTTCATTTGGCAAATATTGCTGCGCCAGACGAGCAATCTGAGTCAGACCTAGGCTCGACTCAATGCTTGAGCTCAATACAGGTTTCATTCCAAGCTTCTGTGCACGCTCAATGATTGCCACACAACGCTCGACAGAACCAATAAGAGTTGGCTTGATCACGACAGCTTTAACACCAGTAAGGTCGCTAAGATCAAATTCTGGGCTTCGCACCGCTTCTTGCAGTGTCTCGTCCCACGCAATCGCGACACCATGGTCGATGGCAAAGGCCAAGCTGTCTTCTGGCTTTTGGCAAGGCTCTTCAATAAAGCTAATGCGCTGACGCAGTGACGGCGAAATGTATTTAATAAACTGCTTCGCTTTCTCTGGCTTCCACGCACGGTTGGCATCAAGTCTTAGGGTCAAATCAGGGATCGACTCAAGGAATAAACTAACCAGCATGCCATCGCGAATCGCTTCGTAGAGGCCGACTTTCACTTTCGCGACCTTCTCGCCTTGCATCTCATTAAGTACAGGAATCAGTTCATCAGGATCGCCTGTACACAAAGGCGCAGCTTGGTAGTTACCTTGAGCGTTAAGATCGCCTCGCAATTCCATCATCGCCATTGAAAAGCCAAACGCGACAGAAGGATACAGCTCGTCGAAAGGCGTTTGAGGCTTATTGTGGCTCCAAAGCTCTAATTCGTGTTGAAGCTGAATGCCAGCTTGTTCGGCATCTTCTTGGCTAAAACCGGGCAAAGGCGCAACTTCGCCAAAACCAGTTTTACCATCACACTCAAGTTGGATGATATAGCCAACGCGTTCGTTCAACTTATTGTCACGAAGAACCACGCCACTATCCATAGGTAATTGATAACGGTAGAGTTTAGCGTGGCGCTGAGAATTCACTGAGTTCATAAAGTTTCCTAAAAAACGGGGAACATCAAAACAAAACGAGCCGCTATTAGCGACTCATTTCGAAGAAGAGAAAGACTATGGATTACGCGGGAACTTGTCGAAGTCCGGTCGACGTTTCTCGTTGAATGCGTTGCGGCCTTCTTGGCCTTCCTCTGTCATGTAAAACATCATGGTTGCGTTACCCGCCAACTCTTGTAGACCGGCTTGACCATCACAGTCCGCGTTCAGAGCCGCTTTCAAGCAACGCAGTGCCATTGGGCTGTGTTGAAGCACTTCACGACACCAACGAACGGTCTCTTTTTCTAGGTCAGCGACAGGAACAACGGTATTTACAAGGCCCATGTCCAGTGCTTCTTGTGCATCGTAGAAGCGGCACAAGAACCAGATTTCACGCGCTTTCTTTTGACCAACGATACGAGCCATGTAAGAAGCACCCCAACCGCCATCGAAAGAACCCACTTTAGGACCCGTCTGACCGAACTGCGCGTTTTCAGCAGCAATAGTAAGGTCCGCCATCATGTGAAGTACATGACCGCCGCCTACTGCCCAACCCGATACCGCTGCGATAACTGGTTTTGGACAAGTACGAATTTGACGTTGGAAATCAAGTACGTTCAGGTGGTGTGTACCTGAATCATCTTGGTAGCCGCCGTAGTCACCACGAATACTTTGGTCACCACCAGAACAGAACGCCTTCTCACCAAGACCCGTCAAAATGATCACGCCTACTTTCTCGTCGTAACGAGCGTCAGCCAGTGCGTTGATCATCTCTTTTACGGTTTGTGGACGGAACGCATTGTGGACTTGAGGACGCGCAATCGTGATTTTTGCAATACCATCGTCAGATTTGTGGTACTGAATATCTTCGTATTGACTGCTTTCATCGCTCCAGTTAACTGCCGCGTAAAGTTCTTCTTCTGTGATGCCTACTGTTTTAGCCATGGTGATTCCCATTGTTCTATTAGAGACCACGACTAACGAGTAGTCGTGACGGTGTTGCTCTGCTTTTGATAGTGCTTGATACGAGAGAATCGCTCAGTCAGATTAACGACGACTGGCGATACATTGGATTATCAGGTTGGAAAACAGCTCGGGTTGCTCAAAATGAACATTATGACCAGCGTAATCCACCTGACTATATTCAAAGCCGCTATTCTCAGCTAGCTCCATGAATTTACGATCTTTTTCTCCACATACATAATGCAATAAATGCTCATGAGATTTCAATGTGGCACGTAAATCCGGTTGCTTAGCTAACGAAGTAGATAACAACATATTTGCTACGGATACTCCAAGGTTACCACTACGCTTTATGACCAAAGTTTGTCTTTGCTCATGATTTAGTGAAGAAAAGACGCTTTGTTGATACCAATCGTCTAAAACATCTTCAATCGACTGCTGTGCAAAGCGAACAGCCCATTGTGTATCGTGTACTAACCTTTGTGCTCTTTCTTCATCACATTCCAAGCCAAAGTTGCCACCTTCAATGATGACTTTCTCGAGGTTGAGTGCCTCAAAGCAAGGGCTTGTCACCCCATACATAGCAAGCCTTCCGCCCATAGAATACCCAATCACTACGATAGGGTAATCGGCAGGAAGATCGTTGAGAGCCAGTTGGGATGTGATGCACTGGACAATTTTCTTGCAGCAATGATCAAACCCTACCGGATCGATAAAGCGACTTTGTCCGTGTCCGGGTAAATCTATGCAAAGGAGAGGAAAATCCTCGAGGAATGGATGACATGCACTCCAATCATCCCCGCTTCCGAGTAAACCATGTAAGAAAACAAGCAAAGGTTTGTCAGAAGAATCTTGTACAGCTGGGTAATAATCGGAGTAAAGCATGTAAAGTCCTTAGGCTAATGCCTCAGTGAGCATTGAACTGAATTGTTTCAGCAAAGTAGACGCTTGTTCGGGAGGCGTCTTAACTTCCACGAGCAAGGTACCCTGACCCTGTTCGAAATGTTGTTCGATAATGTTTTGATAGCAGTTCAAGGTTTCTGGCGCAGCGTACCCCAACTGGAATTGCGCAGCTGCGTGTTCAAAACTGAAACCATGAGGCATTTGATAAAGTGACTGTTTCTGCTGTTCTGGTACCGGCAATAAATCAAAGATCGCACCACCATCATTATTGGTCACAACAATAACCATCGGCGTTAAATTATGAGTCAGCAGAGCCAGTGAGTTGAGGTCGTAAAGCAGCGAGGTATCACCAATCAACATCAACAAAGGATTCTGGTTGGCTTTCACTACACCCGCAGCCGTTGCCACCAAGCCATCAATGCCCGATGCACCGCGATTGCTGTAAACTTGATTCGCAGATATTGACGACAACATATCCACCAGCCTTACCATCAAGCTGTTTCCCACAAACAACTCTCTATCTTTAAGTCTAGACGACAAGTCAACCGCAACACTCAACTCGGTCAGTTGGTCATTATTGGATATTTGCGCGAATGCAAGTTGCTGAACGGTATTTGCCACCTCGATTAAAGGTGTCGCCCAACCCGAGTGTTTGCCCAACAACGTTGGCAGGTGTTGATCGGTTATCCACGACTCAATATTGGCAACAATATGAGTTTGAGGCAGATGGTCTTGATTTATACGGTGCGCATCAGCCGAAACCACAACATATTGCGTGCAATCGAACCAAGCTGCTTGTGACTTAACCCAATGGTTTAATCGCTTAGAAACAATGCGCTCACCAAACTGAAGAATGAAATCACACTGGTTGAGTTGCTCTTTAACTGAGTCACTCTGTAACCACAGATCATAATGCTTCCAATCACTGCTCACGCCCGATTGAGGATCACAGAAAATTGGCCAGCCCAAAGCCGAAGCAAACTGCTTCGCTTTTGTCGCCGCTTCTTTATCAATCGAACCAATAATCACCGCACCTTTACGCTCTAGGTAATCGCCCGGCGCTATCGGCTGTACAGTCAAATGGTTGGGTAAACAGGTATTGGAATACGGGCTTGTTGACGAGCTCCACCCAACGATACTGTTAGTGTAGTCAGCATACATTTCAGCACTGTTCTTAGAATAGAGCGGCTCTGGGAACGGACAATTGATATGAATCGCACCGCCCACATTGCGTTGTTTCGCAAGCGTGCTATCAACCGATGTTAGAAGCCAATTCAATGAAATTTGTGTGGTTGGGCTTGGCAGGTTTAAAGCACTTTCTACATGGGAAGAAAAGATACCATGCTGCTGAATCGCTTGATTGGCACCACAGTCGACCAAGTCGATGGGTCTATCAGAGGTCAGTAAGATCAGCTTCTCTCGTGTCAGCCCAGATTCAGCCGTCGCAGGAAGCAAATTCGCCACAGCGGTTCCCGATGTCACAATCACTGCAACTGGCTTATCACTTGCTTTTGCTAAGCCTAACGCTAAAAATCCAAGACCACGCTCATCAAAGTGCGTGTGTAAGGTTAACTTGGAGTTGGCTTCAGCTTCGAGAGTTAGCGGCGTTGAGCGAGAGCCCGGCGCAACACAAACATGTTCAACGCCATTGCGTGCAAGCTCTTCAAGTAACGTGTGACACCAAACTCTGTTTAATACGGCTTGGTCGTGATTCATGACGCGACACCCAATGGAGGGTGATCAGAAATGAGACTGAGCAGAGTAGACATCTTCTTGTTCAGCTCTTGCCATTCATGTTCGGCAACCGATCCCGGCACGATCCCCGCGCCAGCAAACAGTTGTACTTGATCGTTTACAATCAAGGCGCTGCGAATCGCTACGCAGAATTCCGCTCGCTGATGACTGATATAGCCTACAGACCCTGCATACCAACCTCGAGCAAACGGTTCGTGTTCAAGAATGAAATCCATCGCCTCTTTACGCGGCAAACCCGCTACCGCCGCAGTTGGCTGTAATGCAGCAAGCAACTGCACACCATTAATGCCATTGTTGAGCTGAGCATGGATATTGCGCTTCAAATGCTGCACTTTACGCAAACGCACTAGACGCGCCTCTTTTTCAACGTGTACCGTTTGCGAATGAGGAGTGAGACGCTCAATAATGTCGTCGACCACATACTGGTTCTCGTTGAGGTTTTTGCTGTCTTGAGAAAGCCAGTTAGCCAGTTCCATATCCTCAGTTGCGTTCTCTCCGCGACCAATGGTTCCAGCAAGCGCTTCGGTATCAAGCTCTGTACCATGTCGGCTATATAAGCGCTCAGGCGTCGAGCCAATGAAACTGTGTTTAGAATCTAGCACCAACATAAAGTGGAAACTGTGGTGATTTTGCAGGTAGCTGGCTTTAAGTAATTGAGCTGCGCAGATTGGCGCATCGAGCTGCAGTGTGGTTTTACGCGCTAAAACGACTTTTTTGTACTCTTCATCGCTAATGCCTTGCAGCACTTTATCGACAAGGTTGCCCCACTGCTCTCTTTCTGGAACGTGATTAATTTGTTCAATATGGGCAGACAAAGGCGCCAATATCGCGGCTTCTACAGAAAGCTTATTCAAAGCATTAATAGAAGAAACGCGATCAGGGGACAAGTTAACCGCTAGCGACCACGTATTGTCAAAGCGAATCAATTCAACCTGAGGAAGGAAGAAAAACGACTCCATGCAACGACGGTTCTTTGCGGTGTGCCCGTCAAACGAGCGTCCACCCCAGATTCGTTGGTCTTCGCCAAGAATCGCGTACGCAGGTGCAGGATCTGAAAACGTATGTAACTGTCCGAGCGCAACAACCTCTTCACGAGTGTCGCGTGACTGCCAGTAGAACTTAGGAAAGAGCGGTTGAGCATGAAGCCATTCTATAAATGCAAACGATGGTTTTTGCGTTAGAACTTCAACACAACGAACTTCGCTTGCTTGGGCATTTTGTACTCGCTCAATCAAAGCGGAGATAGTTTGCTGGAAATGTGACAAATCGACCTCGTTCACATCTAAATTATTATTATATTAGTTTGATACTTTATGGGCAGTACCCACTTAGATCAAGAATGTACTATATCTTTTCAACATTCCTGTGATTTTAAGCGATCCCGCCCTTTTATTCATCTTAGCCAATAACCAAGAAAGCGATTAATTAAAATTTAGAAAAGAGTGACAACAAAAAGGCTAAACGTGACACTGAAATGCGACATTCATCAGATTTTTATTCTATCAAACGCCATTTTGCGGTACTTTAATAAAGTATTTAAATTAATTTCAGGAAATCGGCAATGCAAAATATCGGGATGTCGTCAAAACTCAACAGCGTATGCTACGAAATCAGGGGGCCTGTACTCAAACATGCTAAGCGCATGGAAGAAGAAGGGCATAAAATACTGAAGCTTAATATTGGTAACCCCGCCCCATTTGGTTTTGACGCCCCTGATGAAATCCTTGTTGACGTAATCCGTAACCTACCGACATCTCAAGGTTACTGCGACTCAAAAGGTATCTATTCAGCCCGTAAAGCGGTTGTTCAACACTACCAGAAAAAAGGCCTACGTAACCTTGATGTAGAAGACGTTTACATTGGTAACGGCGCATCAGAGCTTATCGTTATGTCTATGCAGGCGCTACTGGATAATGGTGATGAAATCTTAGTTCCCGCTCCGGACTACCCACTATGGACAGCGTCTGTTGCGCTTTCTGGTGGTACACCGGTTCACTACATGTGTGATGAAGATGCTGATTGGTATCCAGATTTAGACGACATGCGCGCGAAGATCTCACCGAAGACGCGCGGCATCGTTCTTATCAACCCGAACAACCCAACAGGCGCGGTTTACAGCCGTGATTTCCTATTACAAGTGGTTGAGATTGCTCGTGAGCACGGTTTGATCATCTTCGCCGATGAAATCTACGACAAAGTACTTTACGACGGTGCGGTACACACTTCAGTGGCAACGCTTGCTGAAGACGTTCTAATGGTCACGTTCAACGGCCTATCTAAAGCTTACCGTGTATGTGGTTTCCGTGGTGGTTGGATGTTCTTAACAGGTCCTAAACACCTAGCCAAAGGCTACGTTGAAGGGCTAGAAATGCTGGCCTCCATGCGCTTGTGCGCCAACGTTCCGATGCAACACGCAATCCAAACCGCACTCGGGGGCTATCAGAGTATCAACGAGCTGATTCTTCCAGGCGGTCGACTGCTTGAACAGCGTGACCGTGCATGGGAACTGATCAACAAGATCCCTGGCGTTTCTTGTGTGAAACCGAAAGGCGCAATGTACTTGTTCCCTAAGATCGACACCAACATGTACAACATCAAAGACGATCAGAAGTTTGTACTCGACTTCCTTAAGCAAGAGAAGGTGTTATTGGTTCAAGGTACTGGCTTCAACTGGCCGAAACCGGATCACTTCCGCATCGTGACTCTGCCGCACATCGAAGATCTAGAAATCGCGATTGGTCGTCTAGAGCGCTTCTTGCAGACCTACAGCCAAGACGACCTCATCGAAGGTTAATGAGCACAAAGAAAGATGGCTACAATTTGCTGTTTTAAAAGACTTTAACTTGTATTCATTCACTTCTATGCTTAAAAGGCTCCTGTTTAGGAGCCTTTTTTGTATCCGCTGTCTCGTATACCTGCGCAAACACAAAATACGAGTGGAGCACTCTCTAGATAGGACATTTATGAAACAGAGCCATTTCTTCGCCCACCTCGCACGCATGAAGCTTATCCAACGCTGGCCTTTGATGCGCTCAGTCTCAAGCGAGAACATTTCAGAACACAGCCTACAGGTCGCTTTCGTCGCCCATGCCTTGGCACTTATCAAAAACAAGAAATTTGATGGCAAACTCAATCCAGAGCACATAGCCCTGCTTGGTATGTACCATGACACCAGTGAGGTACTGACTGGAGATCTACCAACGCCGGTTAAATACTACAATCCAGACATTGCACAAGAGTATAAGAAGATAGAAGCCGCAGCAGAACAAAGACTGCTTTCGATGTTGCCAGAAGAGTTCCGAGACGACTTCGCCCCCTTCTTAATATCTGGTACTGCGAGTAAAGAAGAGCAAAGCATCGTCAAGCAAGCAGATACTATCTGTGCTTATTTGAAATGCTTGGAAGAGCTCAGTGCGGGCAACCATGAATACGAACAAGCCAAGCGCCGACTGGAAGAGACACTCGAACAACGCAAAAGCCCAGAAATGGACTATTTTCTCACCACATTTGCGCCGAGCTTTGAATTATCACTAGACGAGATAAGCTAGCTGGGTATAAGTTGTTTTTAATTAGCTAAATAAAATCAATTTGATAGGTGCTATTTTGAATTCTCTACTCGAACCACCCTTTGTACTCGAACAAGAATGGCAGCATCGAAATGACGATGAACACAAAATAAGACGTGATGATCACCGCAGCCCGTATCAGCGTGACCGTGCGCGCGTGCTTCACTCTGCTGCCTTCCGTCGCTTACAAGCGAAAACGCAGATCCATGGCACCACGGTCAACGACTTTCACCGAACACGCCTTACTCACTCTCTTGAGGCAGCTCAGCTTGGCACCGGTATCGTCGCTCAACTAAAGAAAAAGCAGCCCGAATTTCGAGACCTACTACCCTCAGACAGCTTGATTGATTCACTGTGTTTGGCTCACGACATTGGTCATCCACCTTATGGACATGGCGGCGAAGTTGCACTTAACTACATGATGCGCGACCACGGCGGCTTTGAAGGTAACGCTCAAACGTTTCGCATTGTCACACAGCTAGAACCTTACACTGAACATCACGGGATGAACCTATCTCGACGCACTTTGTTAGGTCTAATTAAGTACCCTTCGCTACTGAGTGAGGTTCAAGCTAAATTGCAGTCTGAACCCGTTAAGCATCAACGACAGCTCCGAGCTAAAGATTGGATGCCAGCAAAAGGCATCTACGATCATGATGAAGAATTGTTTAACTGGGTGCTTGAACCGCTTTCAAGCAGCGACCAACAACTCCTAAAACAGAAAAGAAAATCACACACCGAGCCACTTGAACATAACAAGACCAAATATAAGTCGCTGGATTGTTCGATTATGGAATTGGCTGATGACATCGCGTATGGCGTGCATGATTTAGAAGATGCGATTGTGCTTGGCTCTGTGACCAAAGCTCAGTGGGTCGAATCGGCTTATCCTCAACTGAAAGAGATGGCCGACCCATGGATTTGTGAACACCTAGATTCTATTACAGAGATGCTTTTCTCTGGTGAACAGTATCGTCGAAAGGATGCGATTGGTGGGATAGTCAACGCCCTGCTAACCAGTATCTCGATTAAGCGAGTGGATGCTAACTTTGAGAATGTGCTTTTGGCTTACAATGCGGTGCTTGAACCGAGCATGGATGGCACACTCGATAAGCTGAAACACTTTGTCAGCGAGTTTGTGATTCAAGTGCCTCAGGTTCAGGTCATCGAATACAAAGGCCAACAGATCATCATGGATATGTTTGAAGCATTCAGCGCTGATCCTGAACGCTTGCTGCCACTGCCCATCAAGAAGCAGTGGCTGCAACATCAAGATGAATCAAGAAAGATGCGCGTGATAGCCGATTACATTTCATCGATGACTGATGATCTTGCGCAGAAAATGCATCAGCAACTGTTCTCGGCTCATACCGAGTTTTAATTCCTGACTCACTTTACTAAAACGGCTTAATCTAAGTAGTTTTTCTCAAACACGCCCGGCGGCATTTGATTGATTTGAAATTGAATCATTTGGTCAAATGCCGTTAGCAAAGGGCTAAAGTCGCCATCACTCTCTAACAAGCTAAGCAAATGATAGCCAGCTTCAACGGTTGAAAGGCTATTTTCACTGGGTGCTTTGCGAATTCGGTAGTTACCCTTGAGATCTTTGGGCAAGTGAACCGTGTTCAACGCATGCAAGTTACTCGATACTTGCCACATCTTGAATGCCTTTTTCCACGTACCATCCAATAAAATCACACGCAGCTTCTTATTAGGACATGTCGCAGACTCAACTGAAGCAGAATTTTCGCTTGGGTATAAAATCACATGTTGGTACTGTTCATCTGCCAGCAATGCGTTGAGTTGTTCATTGTCTGAAAAGTCTTCGCCGACAAACGTCACGCTGTTATTTAGAGATAACGAGAGAATACGCGCCGTTCCCATCGGACGATGCTCTTCTGATGGGTGCTGAAGAATGATAAGCTCAACATTCGATTCGAGTGGTGTAACCCACTGACAAATACAAGCTTTCAAAGCCTTGCTGCATTGGGGGCAATAACGAGACATGGATTTAATGTGTACCCTGTTTTAATTTTCACTTCACTTTTATGCGTCTTATTCCAATTTGAGCCAATACAAGCTTGGGTCGTTTGGGATAGTAATGCGATTGCCGAAGGGCAATGGTGGCGAATCCTAACAGGAAACTTTTCACATACCAACTACTCGCATCTTCTGATGAACCTAGCAGGCTTGTGGATCATCAGCTACCTGTTTCAACCGAGTAAAAAACAGCTTGTTGTTGCTTTGCTTGTGATCAGTTTAGTGACCGGCGTCTCTCTGTTATTTTCAAGCATTCAGATCTACGTTGGCCTATCGGGCACTTTGCATGGGTTATTTGGCTTGTTCGCGCTCAGAGAGGCTTTAAACGGCAGGAAATCTAGTTGGCTGTTAGTGTTCGGATTGGTCGCTAAAATCGCTTGGGAGCAGCTTATTGGTCCTTCTAGTACGACTGGCGAACTGATTAACGCTCGCGTAGCAATTGAAGCCCACCTAGCAGGTGCACTGGCTGGAGGCTTCATAGCTGTCGTTTCATTTCTAATGAATAAAAAAACCGATCAAAGCTGAATTCTTTCGCGATTCTTTTCAACCGTCGCTTCACCTATTCCTTTGACACTCACCAAATCATCAGCAGTCGTAAATGCCCCGTTCTGATCTCTGTAATCGACGATCTGTTTGGCTTTCTTATCACCCACGCCAACCAATAGTGCTGAAAGTTCTTCTGCTGTCGCGGTATTGATGTTGACCGTAATCTCAATGCCATCGTAAAGCTCAGCCTTAGTTGGGCTGTCTGCAAACACGGCAGGGCTTAAGAGCATCAGAAATGAAAGAATTAGTGTTGAATATATCGTGCGCATAAATCGTTCCTTTGTTCAAAAAACGTAACTTATGCATTTGCCGCGCTAGATAACACAATCACCAGATAAAAATAAAGCGGGTCACCTAGGTGACCCGCTTCGTTATACATCTTATTTTCATCAGCTTGTTTGTTGGCTCACAAATCTGAATTGGAGCTTAACAATCATATGTTGATTCTCGGTAGTCAACTCTAACTTGAGCTTACTACCGAGGTATTCAAACGCTTACTGACCTTGACCTACTACATAGTATTCAACGTCTGCGTTTTTACGAAGTACGTTTAGTACGTTAGTCAGGTCTTGCTGGTTACCAACTCGCTCCAACTGTGCACCAATTTGAGTGCTGTAAGCTGGGTTGATTTCAGCAGTCACTTTAGAAAGCTCAACAACAACGATGTTACCGTCTTGGTCTTTAGATTGACCAAACACAGCTTGACGTGCTTCTGGTTTCGCTAGAGCGAATACAGATGCCGCTAATGGCGAGTTACGGTCAATCGTTTCAAGTTCAGTAAACTCAAGGTTGTTGTCCGCTAGCACTGCTTCATTGCCTTGCTCAAGTTCGTTCACTAGAGAAACACCTAGCTCAACCGCTTGCTGCTCTGCTTGTACAGCAGACAATGCAGCAACAACTTGATCTTTCACTTCAGCTAGAGGAAGAACTGTCTCGTCACGAGTCTCTTCTACACGAACAACAATTACGTGCTCAGGTGCAACTTCGATAACTTCAGAGTTTAGACCGTCTTCTTTCACTTCAGGGCTCAAGATAGCTTGCATAACTGCAGGCGTCATCAGAACTTCTGGAGCGTCAACTTGAGAGATGAAATCTGTTGTTGTGATCTTCGCGTTGATAGCTTCTGCAGAATCATCTAGAGAATCTGGGAATTCAAACGCTACTTTTTCTAGCTCGGTTTGTTGCTCGTAGAACTGATCAACTGCGTGTTGGTCTAGAAGCTCTGTCTTAATCTCTGCCGCTACTTCAGTGTAAGGCTGAGCTTGAGACGCTTTTAGTTCGTCTAGCTTGATGATGTGGTAGCCGAAATCAGATTTAACTAGGCCAGTCGTATCGCCAATATTCTCAAGAGCGAAAGCCGCGTCTTCGAATGCTGGGTCCATAACGTCGCGTTCAATCCAACCTAAATCACCACCAACATCTGCACTACCGAAGTCGTCAGATTTCTCTTCCGCTAGCGTAGCAAAATCAGCACCTGCATTTAGCTCGTCTAGGATTGACTGAGCTTTCGCTTCGTCGTCGCCTTGAACTAGGATGTGGCTAACTTTACGTTGCTCTTCAGTTGAGTACTTGTCTAGGTGCTCTTGGTAGTATTTCTGTGCTTCTTCATCGCTTACTTCAAGCTGAGACTTAAGCGCTTCAGCAGAAAGTTCAATGTAAGATACCTTAGCTTGCTCTGGACGAGTGTAAGCTGCTGGGTTCTCTTGGTAGTACTGTTCGATTTGCTCGTCAGTTAACTCGATGCCTTTTGCAAGGTCAGCAACAGACAGTGTCACTGTGCGAATATCACGAGTCTGTGCGATAAGCTTGCTCTGAGTATCGATTTCGCCCTGAAGAACGAATTCACTGCCTTGAAGTGCAGTCACAAGCTGGTTGCGCATTAGGTCACGACGCATGTATTCAGCGAAGCTCTCTGCGCTGAAACCTGCACGACGTAGTGCTGCTTGGTAAACTTCTTGGTCGAATTGACCAGCCGTTTGGAACTGAGGCATTTCTAGAATCATGGTACGGATTTGAGAATCACTGATTCGTAGGCCTAGAGACTCAGCTTGCTGCTCAAGCAGTACATCATTGATCATGCGATCAAGTACTGATTTACGGAAAGACTCTACGTAAGCAGGGTCTGCAAGCATTTGAGCGAAGTAATCGCCAAGTTGAGACTGCATACGGTTACGTTCGTTTTGGTAAGCCTGTTCGAACTCACCACGAGCAATTTCTGTGTTGCCAACTTTAGCTGCTGCGTTGTTACCGCCACCGGTGATGTAGCTGCCTACACCTGCGAATACGAATGACAGGATAATCAACCCAAGGATAATTTTTACCGCGATGCTATTCACGCCTTCGCGTAATCGATCCATCATAATTTAAGTGCTCTCCGGATATGAAGCATTGGCTTCAAAATAAAAATCTATTCACGCGATATTATCAGAAAAAGAAATGCGCATCAGTAGGATGCGCATAATTTAAATAAGTTCAATGTGCTTTGTACACATACTGTTTAAGAATGAAACATCATTTTTCAAACAGTAAACGCATTTTACTGCCTTCCCCTCTTAAATGGAGGTTTCAGCAGTGAAAATTAGTTACATGCGTCTTTAAGTGCTTTACCCGCTTTGAAGCCAGGTACTTTAGCTTCTGCGATTTGGATCTCTTCACCAGTTTTTGGGTTACGACCTGTACGAGCAGCACGAGTACGAACACTGAAAGTACCAAAGCCAACAAGTGCAACTTGGTCGCCTGATTGTAGCGTTGTGCCAACTGCTTCGATGAATGCGTCTAGAGCGCGGCCAGCTGAAGCTTTAGAGATGTCTGCGTTTTCTGCGATTGATTCTACTAGTTGTGTTTTATTCACTGTTTTTCCCCTATGTGTCATCTGTGACTACTTCTGATGACTGTACGTTCCATTTTGGTTTTAATTTAGCCGCAAGCCTTATTGCAAAAGGGCTGCCGCTTTGATCAATAACTTAGCGTCCAAAAAAAACGCTGACAAGCCTTTTCGGGCCTATCAGCGTAATTCTTTACTTATTTTTGCTATGCATCACTATTTTTTCACGTCAAACTCGACCCCTGACGGATCTCGTTCTAGCGCGACTTTGAGTACTTCATCAATCCACTGAACCGGGATCACCTTCAAGTCAGCGATTACGTTGTCTGGAATCTCTTCCAAATCACGCTCATTGTCTTTAGGAATCAGTACAGTTTTAATGCCGCCACGGTGTGCTGCAAGCAGTTTTTCTTTCAAGCCACCGATAGGTAAAACTTCACCACGAAGGGTAATTTCACCTGTCATACCGACCTCAGCTTTAACAGGGTTACCCGTCAAGCTAGACACTAGTGCAGTACACATTGCGATACCCGCACTCGGGCCATCTTTCGGTGTAGCACCTTCTGGTACGTGAACGTGAATATCGCGCTTTTCGTAGAAATCTGAGTTAATACCCAGTTTTTCTGCACGAGAACGAACCACGGTCATTGCCGCTTGGATCGATTCTTTCATCACATCGCCAAGTGAACCGGTTTGCGTTAGCTTACCTTTACCCGGCATTGCTTCAGTCTCGATAGTCAGTAGATCACCACCCACTTGAGTCCAAGCTAAACCAGTCACTTGACCAATACGGTTGCTTTCATCCGCTTTACCGAAGTCATGACGTTGAACGCCTAAGTACTCTTTCAGGTTATCAATGTTAACCGTTACAGACTTAAGGTCGCTGTCTAGCAAGATGTTCTTCACTGCTTTACGACAGATCTTAGAGATTTCACGCTCTAGGCTACGTACACCCGCTTCACGTGTGTAGTAACGAATGATGCCGATGATTGCAGAGTCTTCAATCTCAATCTCATGAGGCTTAAGACCGTTGCGTTGAACTTGCTTGTCCAATAGGTGGCTCTTAGCAATGTTCAGCTTTTCATCTTCTGTGTAACCAGACAGGCGAATCACTTCCATACGGTCCAGTAGTGGGCCAGGAATGTCCATCGAGTTAGACGTTGCCACGAACATCACATCAGACAGATCGTAATCGACTTCTAGATAGTGATCGTTGAATGCATTGTTTTGCTCAGGGTCTAGAACTTCTAGAAGCGCTGAAGATGGGTCGCCACGCATATCAGAAGACATCTTATCGATTTCATCTAATAGGAACAGTGGGTTCTTAACGCCAACTTTAGACATCTTCTGGATTAATTTACCCGGAAGTGAGCCGATGTACGTACGACGGTGACCACGAATCTCAGCTTCATCACGAACGCCACCTAGTGCCATACGTGTGTACTTACGACCCGTTGCCGCAGCAATCGAACGACCTAGCGAGGTTTTACCCACACCAGGAGGACCGACAAGACAAAGGATTGGACCTTTTAGCTTGTTGATACGGTTTTGTACTGCCAAGTACTCAAGAATACGTTCTTTAACACGCTCTAAGCCGTAGTGATCTTCGTTTAAGATCTCTTCCGCTTTCGCTAAATTCTTTTTCACTTTTGAACGCTTAGCCCAAGGAACACCAACCATCCAATCAATATAGCTACGTACTACTGTTGCTTCAGCAGACATTGGCGACATCATTTTCAGTTTTTGCAGTTCTTGCTCAGTTTTCTCACGAGCTTCTTGAGGCATCTTAGAATCTTCGATCTTCTTCTTCAGAGTCTCGAATTCATCAGGTGCGTCGTCCATCTCGCCAAGTTCTTTCTGAATCGCTTTCATTTGCTCATTCAGGTAGTACTCACGCTGAGATTTTTCCATTTGTTTCTTAACGCGGCCACGGATGCGTTTTTCAACTTGCAGGATGTCAATTTCTGACTCCATTTGGCCCATCAAGAATTCCAGACGTTCAGTTACATCTAAGATTTCTAGAACGTGCTGCTTGTCTACCAACTTAAGTGGCATGTGCGCAGCAATCGTATCAGCAAGGCGAGCTGCCTCATCAATACCGTTCAGAGACGTTAGAACCTCTGGTGGAATCTTTTTGTTCAGCTTAATAAAGCCTTCGAATTGATTGATCGCACTGCGAACAACCACTTCTTGTTCTTTTTCGTCAAGTTCTGAGGTAACAACGTACTCGGCATCCGCTAAGAAGAATTCACTTTCTTTGAATTGGTGAATTTTTGCACGCTGCTGACCTTCAACAAGTACTTTAACCGTACCATCAGGGAGCTTTAGTAACTGAAGAATAGTAGCGACTGTACCTACGTTAAATAGGTCGTCGATTGAAGGCTCATCAGTGTCCGCTTCTTTCTGCGCTACAAGTAGTACTTGTTTGTTAGCTTCCATTGCCGATTCAAGGCATGTAATCGATTTTTCACGACCGACAAACAATGGAATAACCATGTGTGGGTAAACCACTACATCACGTAGAGGTAGCACGGGGATTTCGATACGCTCGGAACGTTCCAAGTTCATATATTTCTCTCTTCCGCTTTAACTTATAAAGCAGTATATGGGGCTTAAACGACTGGATTCAATGGAAGAATAAAAAAAAGGAGGTAATTGCTTACCTCCTTTTTCAATTTGAGTGACTTGTCTAAAAAAGACCTACTCTGCAACAGCTGCTTGGTTATCTGAGTTGCTGTAAATCAACAGTGGTTCTGACTCACCATTAATTACAGACTCATCAATCACAACCTTGCTTACATCAGTTGAAGATGGCAGTTCGTACATAGTTTCTAGTAGAACACCCTCCAAGATAGAGCGTAGACCACGAGCACCTGTTTTACGGTTCATTGCTTTCTTAGCAATTGCGCGTAGGGCGTCTTCACGGAATTCTAACTCTGTATCCTCAAGCTCAAATAATGCTGCGTACTGTTTTGTCAGTGCATTCTTTGGCTCACATAGGATTTGGATTAGCGCTTCTTCATCAAGCTCTGTCAGTGTTGTTGTCACAGGTAGACGACCAATGAATTCTGGAATCAGACCATATTTCACTAGATCTTCAGGTTCTACTTGAGTGAACAATTCACCAATCGTTTTGGTTTCGTCTTTTGAACGCACTTCTGCGCCAAAGCCGATACCTGAACCTGTTTCTACACGCTGTTCAATCACTTTATCTAGGCCTGCAAACGCACCACCACAGATAAATAGGATCTTAGACGTGTCCACTTGCAAGAACTCTTGCTGTGGATGCTTACGACCACCTTGAGGTGGAACTGAAGCAACTGTACCTTCAACAAGTTTTAGTAGAGCTTGCTGTACACCTTCACCAGACACGTCACGCGTGATTGATGGGTTTTCAGCTTTACGAGAAATCTTGTCGATTTCATCGATGTAAACAATGCCGCGTTCCGCTTTCGCTACGTCGTAATCACATTTCTGAAGCAACTTCTGGATGATGTTTTCAACATCTTCGCCCACGTAACCTGCTTCGGTTAGTGTTGTTGCGTCTGCCATTGTGAAAGGAACGTCTAGGAAACGAGCCAGTGTTTCAGCCAGTAGTGTTTTACCACTACCAGTAGGACCGATAAGAAGAATGTTACTCTTACCTAGCTCTACGCCTTCAGCTGTCGTATCACCATTACGTAAACGCTTGTAGTGGTTATAAACTGCAACTGCTAGCACTTTCTTCGCGTATTCTTGACCGATTACATAGTCGTCAAGATGCTCACGAATCTCACGCGGCGTTGGCAGCGATTCCGATTCTTTCTTAGGAAGAACATCTTTAATTTCTTCACGAATAATGTCGTTACAAAGATCGACACATTCATCACAAATGTAAACAGAAGGACCTGCGATTAACTTGCGAACTTCGTGTTGGCTTTTGCCACAGAAAGAGCAGTAAAGCAGTTTACCGCTACCACCCTCTTTGCTTTTATCTGTCATTCGCTAACCTCTTAGCCTTAACTCTCTATGCTTGAGTGTATATCAATTTGAATCACTTTGCGTTAAACAATTGCCCTGCAATTATTGACCGCGGTGATTAAGAACTGAATCCACTAAGCCGTATTCTACTGCTTGATCAGCAGACATGAAGTTATCACGATCTGTATCGCGCTCAACAACTTCTAGAGGCTGACCTGTATGCTCTGCCAATAGTTTGTTTAGCTTTTGTTTGATCGTTAGGATCTCTTGCGCGTGAATTTGAATATCAGACGCTTGGCCTTGGAAGCCGCCAAGTGGCTGGTGAATCATTACACGTGAGTTTGGAAGCACGTGACGCTTACCAGGCGTACCACCCGCTAGTAAGAATGCACCCATAGAGCAAGCTTGACCCATACATACTGTGCTCACGTTTGGCTTGATGAACTGCATTGTGTCGTAGATAGACATGCCTGCTGTTACGCTACCGCCAGGTGAGTTGATGTAAAGATAGATATCTTTGTCTGGGTTTTCTGATTCCAAGAAAAGCAGTTGAGCCACGACAAGATTTGCCATGTGGTCTTCCACTTGACCTGTTAAGAAAATGATACGTTCTTTTAATAGACGAGAATAAATATCGTAAGAACGTTCACCACGGGAAGTCTGTTCAACCACCATAGGAACTAGTGCGTCCATAATCGATGGCATTGTATTTTTTTCTTGGTAGCTCATATTCTTATGTCCCTAAAATAAATGGCCCGAATGATTAAATCATACGGACCATTGTTAGCAGAATTGTTGACCGTACGTCAACCTTCTACGTCAGATATTACTATATTAAGCAGGTTGCTGATTCATTAGCTCGTTGAAGCTAACTTCTTTATCAGAAACTTGAGCTTTAGCGATGATTGCATCAATAGCTTGCTCTTCTAGAGCAACATTGCGCATGTTGTTCATCATTTGCTCGTTTTGCTCGTAGTAAGCAATAACTTCTGTTGGATCTTCGTATGCTGTAGCCATCTCTTCGATGATAGCTTTAACTTTCTCGTCGTCAGCTTTTAGCTCTTCAGTCTTGATTACTTCACCAAGAAGAAGACCTACAACTACGCGACGTTTAGCTTGCTCTTCGAACAGCTCACGTGGAAGTTGGTCAGCAGCTTCAGTGTTGCCACCGAAACGTTGAGCAGCTTGTTGACGTAGAACACCGATCTCTTGATCGATAAGAGCAGAAGGTACGTCGATGTTGTTTTCGTTAACTAGACCGTCGATAGCTTGCTCTTTGATGCGGTTCTTAACAGCTTGCTTAAGCTCACGCTCCATGTTCTTACGAACTTCAGCTTTAAGACCTTCAACGCCGTCAGCAGCGCCGAACTTAGAAACGAATTCTTCGTTTAGTTCTGGAAGTTCACGAGCTTCAACTTTGTTCAGCTTGATAGAGAACTTAGCAGCTTTACCTTTTAGGTTTTCAGCGTGGTAATCTTCTGGGAAGTTTACGTCGATTTCGAATTCCATACCTGCTGTTTTACCAACGATACCGTCTTCGAAGCCAGGAATCATGCGACCAGCGCCCATCTCTAGTGGGAAGTTCTCAGCTTTGCCGCCTTCAAACTCTTCACCGTCGATAGAACCAACGAAGTCGATAGTTGCACGAGAACCAGCGTCAGCAGCAGCTTCAACTTCAGTCCAAGTTGCTTGTTGCTTACGTAGAGTTTCGATCATCTCTTCAACGTCAGCTTCTTTAACTTCTACTGCTGGTTTCTCAACAGTGATGTTTTCTAGACCTTTCAGCTCAACTTCTGGGTAAACTTCAAAAGTTGCGTTGAATACTAGGTCAGCGCCTTCGTTGTTTTCAACTGGTGCGAAAGTAGGTGCGCCAGCTGGGTTGATTTTCTCTTTAACGATCGCTTCGATGAAGTGACGTTGCATTACTTCGCCCATCACGTCTTGACGTACTGCTTTGCCGTACATTTTAGCAACCATCTTCATTGGCACTTTGCCTTTACGGAAACCATCGAAACGACGGTTTTTCGCGATGTTGCGTAGTTCAGCTGTAACTGCATCTTCGATGTTAGCAGCAGGAACAGTAATATTAAGACGGCGCTCTAGGCCTTCTAGCGTTTCAACAGTAACTTGCATTATATAAACCTCAAAACTGGCTCAGTAATCTGAGCATATGAGCCGTAACTTAGCTTTAATTCAAAAGCAGACGTTGTTGGCTGCATCCTTGTGTAGTGCTCTATCCGAACACCTAATTTAAAATCGAGCATTGATGTCTGAATTGATTATTCAACCAAACACCAGACTAATCAGCGATATCTTCGTTCTTCACACGTCGATTAAAACGCAATAAAGCTTGTTTTCAGAAACAAGAAAGGTATCTCCGATTAGCCTCAGGACAGAAATTTTAGACGCGACATTCTAGCGATCTGTTTAATCTCTGTCGAGCCGTTCACCTCTGCATGATGATGAATGCTCTAAATTCGTCCAACTAAGTGATACAAAAACGATCAAATCATCACTTAGCACAACAGAAATGGGGACAATAGCGACTTTTTCAAGGGAATCGAGGGCTTTTTTTGCTAAAAACCTTAAAAAGAGATCTTGCTCTTGTTTTACCCCTCAGAGTCGATAACTTTTTCAACAATCCCCGTTACAAACCCTTAACCTACACCCATCTGTTCACTCTCTGCTTTCAGCAAAAACTACCGCTATTTGCTACCATAAACGAGAGAAGACAGGCTTGATTGTTTACCAAAGAAATTAGCGGAGAGCCTTCATGTTTCAAGCTTTTAGAATCCCAATACTATTAATGGCCACATACAGTTTACTGATGGTGTTTGGCGGTCATTGGGTGTGGAGCACAAGCCATGAAAGTTTGTTAAATGATCATCAATCTAAGCTGGACCGCTTTTCGGTTCATATTTCAAGTCAATTGGACAAATTCGCGCACATACCCGAGCTACTTTCAAAAGACAAAGAGCTGGTCGATGCCCTGCACTCTCCAAGTAACTCTGCGCAAATCGAACTCACTAATCGCTATCTAGAGCACGTAAACTCGGTGATTCAAGCATCCGACACCTATCTACTAGACAGTATCGGCACCACCATTGCAGCCAGTAACTGGAATCAACCGCGTTCTTTTATTCGCCGTAATTTTGCTTTCCGTCCTTACTTTCAAGAAGCGATTATTGGCAATGAAAATCAATATTTTGCGCTAGGTTCAACCTCAGGAAAGCGAGGCTATTATTATTCTTATCCTGTCTCCTATGCCGCCGAGATTATTGGCGTCATTGTCGTAAAGATGGATTTATCGCTGATTGAAGCAAGTTGGAAAGGCAAACAGAGTTTTTTTGTTGCTGACGATAAAGACCAGATCGTATTTATGTCGAGTAACCCTGAGTGGCTATTCAAAAGCCTTCAGCCGCTAAGCGAAGCGCAACACACTCGAATTCAAGAAAGCAGGCAGTATCTCGATACAAAAATAGAAAGCCTGCACTTCTCTGGCGATTTAGACAGTGCCACCAGTCGTATTGAGTCGCCACACAAACTCGTCCAAGAGCAGTTCTTTAGCTCTTCGCGTTTCCTAGCCGAACCAAAACTCACAATCCGAGTATTTTCTCCAACCCACTTAGTTTGGTGGGACTTAGTTGCTTACCTTGTGGTTCTGAGCCTTATCTTTGCGATTATTTATCTAACGATGCAGCTCAACCACCATCGACAACAAAGACGCGCTCAGATCGATAGACTGCAATCCGAAGCTAAACAAAAGCTTGAGTTTCAAGTGCTTGAGCGTACATCGGAGTTGCATGTCGAGATCAAACACCGTATCGAAACCGAGCATGTGCTGAGGCAAACTCAAGACGAGCTCATCCAAGCCGCCAAACTGGCAGTGCTAGGGCAGATGTCAGCTAGCATCAGTCACGAACTGAATAACCCGCTTGCCGCGATTCGCAGTTATGCCGACAACGGCCGACTGTTTCTGGCCAAAGATAAAACCGATCGAGTCGACGACAACCTATCTCGAATCTCAGCGCTTACTGATCGTATGGCGAAAATCAGCCACCAGCTTCGCTCCTTCGCCAAGAAATCCACCGCGGAAGAGCTACACACATTACAAATACTTCCAGTTTTACATTCATCGAAAGAGCTGATGAAGCCACAACTCAAGAGCGAGCGAGTTAAAGTCAACGAACTCCCGGAAACCTTTGATGCTTGCGTGCTCGCCAACGCCATTCAACTGGAACAGGTGATCATTAACCTGCTGACTAACGCGATTCAGGCGATGGAGCAACAAGATGACAAACAATTAGCTATTCTGTTAGAGATTAGAGAGTCCGACCATCAACAAGCCAATACCTTGCTGATTCATGTCGATGATAACGGCCCCGGCTTCACCTCCCCTTCGAACGGAAACTTTTTTGAACCCTTCCATACCACCAAGAAAAACGGACTTGGACTTGGGCTATCGATTTCTCAACAAATAATCAGCGGAATAAATGGCAAGCTCGTTACCGGTAGCAGTCCCCAAGGTGGTGCTCGATTCAGCATAGAGTTGCCCCTTGTTGAACAAGAACAGCAAGTAAGAACTCAGCAATAACCAGAATACAAAGAAGTAAAGGAATCACTATGTGTCACGTCTATTTCATTGATGATGAATCCGATCTAAGAATGGCGATTGAACAGAGCTTCGAGCTCGCCGACATTGATGCCGAATTCTTTCCCGATGCGGAGTCTGCTCTGCTCGCGATTCAAGAAAACGGCTTACCTCACGTGATCATCACTGATATCTGTTTACCGGGTCTATCCGGGCATGATCTGCTCAACACCGTGATGTACAAAGACAAAGAGATCCCCGTAATTATGATTACTGGTCACGGCGATATTTCAATGGCCGTTCAAGCCATCCAATACGGCGCCTATGACTTCATTGAAAAACCTTTCGCTAATGAACGCCTAATCGAAACCACTAAGCGAGCGATAGAAAAACGTCAGCTCACCCTTGAGAATCTTGAGTTAAAACGTTCACTTAAGGCCAGCCAAGCACTTGGCCCAAGGATCATTGGTGACACGCAATCAATGACGGAGCTGCGGTCTATCATCACTCACGTGGCCGACACTAATGCCGACATATTGCTATTTGGCGAGACAGGTACAGGCAAAGAATTAGTTGCACGCTCTCTACATGAACAAAGCAGTAGGCGAGAACAAAACTTCGTCGCGGTCAATTGCGGCGCGGTCCCTGAAAACCTGATTGAGAGTGAACTTTACGGCCATGAAAAAGGCGCATTCACTGGCGCTGAAAGCAAGCGAGTGGGTAAATTTGAATTTGCTCAAGGCGGAACTCTATTCTTAGATGAAATCGAATCCATGCCGATGCAGGCACAAATTCGCCTATTGCGTGTATTGCAAGAACGCGTCATCGAAAGAGTTGGGTCTAATGGTTTAGTCCCTCTAGACATTCGAGTGATTGCGGCAACTAAAGTCGACCTAAAGAAAGCCGCAGAAGAAGGCACTTTCCGCCAAGATCTCTATTACCGACTCAATGTTGTGACCTTAGATTTACCTCCGCTAAGAAGCCGACAAGAAGATATCCCAGCACTCTTCCACCACTTCTTACTGGTCGCTGCGGCGCGTTATGGCAAGACAGCCCCTGCCCTTCCACAAAAGGAGCTGCACGCGCTTTTGGCTCATGACTGGCCGGGAAATGTTCGAGAATTACGTAACAGCGCTGAACGCTTCATTTTACTCGGAAAATTAGCTCAACTGGGTGATGGTGCGAACTCAGAGATCCACTCTGACGCTAGCATTAGCCTATCGGACCAAGTGGCAGAGTTCGAAAAAGCGGTGATCGAACGCGCGTTGATTGAGAATGAAGGGAGTATAAAATTAACTATGTCTCAATTAAATGTCCCAAGAAAAACGCTTTACGACAAAATGCAGCGTTATCAAATCGACAAAGATAATTTTAAGTAAAACAATAGATTTCGAAGTGAATAATTAAGCTGTGGGATAAAAGAATCAAACACGAAATAAAACGCAAAGCGTAACTTAATCTGAATGTATATCGAAACTGGCAGAGATAAGGTTCATCTTCCATAATTTATATGTCGACTTCAAGGATAAGTTGCATATGAATGAAAAAACGACCATCCCTGTCATTGTAGATACAGTGCTGATTGATGACCATTATGAAGTAGAAAGAAGATCTGGGCGCGAGCGAAGAAAGAAAAAAGTACGCTGGAAAGGTTATGACAGGCGTTTAAGCGGCACAATAAGGCGCGGGAAAAATAAAGCGATAGATGAAAAGGTGTAACTCTTCATCTATCGCCGTTATTTACATTGATAATAAAACCGTTAGTTACACTAGCCGTGTAACTAAACCGCCCACTACTTGGTTATGATTTCCGGTCCCATCAATGTAGTCGGTAACCATGTTGATACCCACGGCACGTAAGTGACGATAATCAGGAATAAGAACATCACGCCAACCCACGGCAACGCTGCTTTTACCACGTTCATCATCGACATCTTCGCGACCCCTGCGGTCACAAACAAATTGAGCCCAACAGGCGGCGTTATCATCCCTATCTCCATGTTCACTACCATCATGATACCTAAGTGGATTGGGTCGATACCGAGTGCAATAGCGATTGGGAATACCAATGGCGCAACGATGATCAGCAAGCCTGATGGCTCCATGAACTGACCACCAATCAAGAGTAAAACGTTCACTACAATCAAGAAGGTGATCGGCCCTAAGCCTGCAGAGAGCATAGACTCAGTGATCATTTGAGGAATGCGTTCTTCGGTCAGTACATGCTTAAGAATCAGAGCGTTGGCAATGATAAACAGCAGCATAATCGTCAGCTTACCTGCATCGTAAAGCGTGTCTTTGGTGTCTTTATGGAAGAAAGTTTGGAACACTTTTACCAAAGCAGGCTTTGTATTGTTCTTGTCCGCAAACGGCCCCATATCTTTATAGATAAAGTTGGCGATAAAGAAGGCATACACCGCAGCTACTGCCGCCGCTTCTGTCGGAGTAAAGATACCGCCGTAGATACCACCTAGAATGATGACAATCAGCAGCAAGCCCCAACTCGCATCTTTCGCAGCTGCGAACATCTCGCCCCAACCCACAAATGGCTGCGCCGGAATCTTCTTAATACGTGCTGCAATGTAGATAGCAATCATCAGCATCACACCCGCTAACAGGCCAGGAATAACGCCACCTAAGAACATACGACCTACCGATACATCGGTCGCCGCCGCGTATACCACCATCACGATGGACGGTGGAATCAAGATACCCAACGTACCTGCGTTACAGATAACCCCTGCCGCGAACTCTTTTGAATAACCGTTTTTGATCATACCTGCGATAACGATACTACCGATCGCCACTACCGTTGCAGGAGATGAACCAGAAAGGGCTGCGAACATCATACATGCCACAACCGACGCCATCGCCAAGCCGCCGCGAAACCAACCCACCATCGCGATAGCAAAACGGATAATACGTTTCGCCACGCCACCAGTAGACATGAAGCTAGAGGCCAAGATAAAGAAAGGAATCGCTAAGAGTGTGTAGTGGCCTGCAAAAGCATTAAACAGCGTTTGTGCGACTGAAGCTAATGACGCATCTGAATGCATCAATAAAAATATTACGCTCGATAAACCGAGGGAAATTGCAATTGGCACACCGACCAACATGAAAGCAATTACCATTAAAAATAGAAATAACATTGCCATGATTAGTCTTCCTTACCGTTAGATTTTGTACTCGACTCATTCGCTTTGTTCTGCGGAGTCGAATTCAATACCGCTGTTGCGTCGTCGTCAGAGCCCGCTAGCACATCCGCTTTCAACGCATCCAGCTCTTCTTCGGCTTCGTGTCCTGCAATCATGCGGTCAAGCTTGCCTGTTACGACTTGGTAAGCAACTTGAGTAAAACGGAACGTCAGCATTGCCATGCCAATCGGCAGCGCCATATAAGGAATAAAACGTGGTAGTTTCTCGTATCGCTCGCCTTCATTTAGCCAGTCAGCAAGAAACTGAAGCATCTCTGGCATTGGAATATCGTCGGTCTCATACCATGCGCGATCGGTCGCGAATGGGTACCAATAATTCCAAGAGCCGATAAGAAGTAAGATTGAAAATGCTAGGCAGCTTGTCACAGCGATTAGCGCATACACTTTGCGTAGCTTTTCTGGGGCAAGGTTAATGATCACATCTACACCGATGTGGAAATGTTTTTTAACGCCATAAGATGCGCCCACTAACACCATCCAAGCAAACATGAACACAGTCAGTTCCAGGGCCCATAAGATGTTGTCATTGAATGCGTATCGAAATACCACGTTGGCAAAAGTAAGTAACGTCATTGCGCCAAGAAAAAATGCGATTAATGACTCTTCAATCACATCCGTAACGCTTCCGACTTTGGAAAAAAGAGAGGTTTCCAGTGCTGATTCGCTAGAATTTGGTTGTTCCATTTGAGGCTTTTCCATAATTGACTCCGCTTATAATTGTTTTAATAAGGAGTGACGAATACTCGCCACTCCCTTAGCGGTGTTATTGGTTTGAAGCTAACGCTGCATCGATAAGGTCTGAACCGATGTCTTTTTCAAACTTCTTCCATACTGGTTGAAGTGCAGCTACCCATGCTTCACGCTGTTCAGGCGTAAGTGTACGAACCTCACCACCCGCTTCGATGATGTTGTTTTTGTTCGCTAGGTTAACTTTTGAAGATTCTGCATTACGCGTCTCAGACACTTCTTGAACGATAGTGCCAAGCTGTGTGCGTACATCTTCAGGTAGGTCTTTCCAGAAGTCGTTTGACGTTACCACTAGGTAATCCAAGATACCGTGATTGGTTTCAGTCACGCCGTCTTGTACTTCAAAGAACTTCTTACCGTAGATGTTTGACCATGTGTTCTCTTGGCCATCGATAACCTTAGTTTGCAGGCCACCGTACACTTCTTTGAAAGACATCTTCTGTGGGTTAGCGCCTAGTTGTTCAAACTGAGCCACCAATACATCCGATGCTTGAACACGGAATTTCAAACCTTTTGCATCTTCAGGGCTGATAAGAGGTTTGTTCGCCGACATCTGTTTCATGCCATTGTGCCAAAACGCAAGACCTTGCAGGCCACGACGCTTCATCGCGTTCTTCAGCTTTTCACCAGATTCTGAGTTTTGGAAACGGTCAATGGCTTCTACGTCTTCAAATAGGAAAGGAAGGTCAAAAATGCGGTATTTCTTAGTGAACTTCTCAAATTTTGACAGCGATGGCGCCGCCATTTGAACATCACCATTTAACAGGGCTTCCAGTACCTTATTATCATCGTAAAGTGTTGAGTTAGGGAAAACTTGCATACAAGCTTTTCCATTCATTTCTGTGTTTACTCGCTCTTCCAGTAAAGAAGCGGCGATGCCTTTCGGGTGCTTATCGGTATTGGTTACATGACTGAATTTAATCACGATTTCACCAGGGTCACAGTTTGCAGCAGCATTAAAACTTGTGAGCGCCAGAGCAGATACAGACAGCAGGGTAAGAGGCTTAAACATTATTATTCTCCTTAGTAAACAAAGCAGCCCTTCAATGGGAACTGCGTGCTTTCACTAAGGCAATTAGCGCGCCACATTAACACAACTCATTAACAAGCCTTTAACCACAAGGCTTCATCAGCTCTACCAATAGTCGTCGCCAACTCGCCGCATAAATTAATGGGTGGAAAATGACACATAGAATATTTGTAAATGGGTGGAAGCTGACCAATGTATTAGTAATGAATAAGGCCGAATGAGGTCTGACCAAAAGCCACATTACCGATGATGTCTTGAAGTAATTTCGACCTATCCTGTAGAGTGCTGCACAACTTAGTCAGATTTACACTTAATAAGAGTTGATACCAATGAGTCAGATCTACCATCACCCAGTACAAATTTACTATGAAGATACCGATCACTCAGGTGTGGTTTATCACCCTAACTTTCTAAAGTACTTTGAGCGTGCGCGCGAACATGTCTTGGGCAGCGATAAACTGGCGGAATTGTGGAATGAGCACGGACTAGGTTTTGCGGTCTATAAAGCCAACATGACTTTTCAAGATGGGGTTGAGTTCGCTGAGATCTGCGACATCCGAACCTCTTTTGAACTCGATGGAAAATACAAAACCTTATGGCGACAAGAGGTGTGGCGTAAAGATGCGACTAAGCCTGCCGTGATTGGTGATATTGAAATGGTCTGCCTTGATAAAGACAAGCAACTGCAGCCAGTGCCTGCTGAAGTATTAAAAGCGATGCTTGGCGAGTCGAGCTAGGTTTATTTTATCTACATAGACGTAAAGAGATGAGACGACGAAAAGGTTCTCATCTCTATATGCATGGGTAGCAAATTTCCGCCAAGCGTCACCGCAAAGCGATACTGTTCATCCAGCCGCCCTAAGCAACACTGCCAATCTGTAGAACTATCGTCTTGTTGAGCAGAATCCAAATTCAACCCAATCCCGCTATGTAGCCTGATTTCGTTATACAAGCCTGATTGAAAGCCTGACGAACTGAGTTCCAATGCTTGCTTGGTCAAAAATGTTCGCTTGGTCAAATTAGAGAAATCGAACGAGAAGCTTCGCAACGATGTGGCTAGCCCCTTGCCCGTCGCTTTGATGTACGACTCCTTCAGCGCCCACAGATCGAAAAAACGCTCTCTCTGCAGCTCTTTACTAAGTTCAAGTAAATCCGCTAATTCTTTATTTGAAAAATAGTGCTTCATGATCGAATCGATATTGGTCGAGCTTCTTGCATATTCGATATCGACACCCAATTGAACTGGCTTCCCTTCTCGTTGGCAAACTGCAATCAACAAATGTTCTTTGCTATGACTGATATTGAAATTTAACCCCGTCTTGAGTTGCTGTTCGGCGACTAAACTGGGCTTTCCTTTCTCACCATATTCAAAGCGCCACGCTTCGGGCATTAAATCAGAATAGCTAGACAACACCTTTCTTAGGTAGTTGCGAACATACAGGGCTTGAACTTGAGATGAGGGCATTCGATACCGCTCAACTTTCGCTATTTCATCAGCTGTGAGTGTCTGTTTGAGGTGTGACTTACTGCCTACATCATCACGCAAATCACTCAAAGAACATAGCCACAAATCAACGATTGGATTTTTCAATTTACTCACGCTCACTTCTTCAAACCACTTATCAAAAAACCATCAAAACGAACAAATTTAAGTCACCTATGATTTGAGATAAACATAGAGAATTTGCGCAGGAAACACCCTTCATATAGGGACTTAAAACTAACTTTTAAAATAATAACAAATTAAAACACAGATCACACTCCACCTTACGGAACAGACATCTATTAAATGTTACTTACAAAAATCTGACATAGATCTCACCAAGTCAAAAAATAGAGCATAAACACTAAAAAACCACTTATACCCATTAATTATCAATAAGTTAATTACATTAAAAATACAAAAAACAAAAGTTCAGTAAAATCATCTGGTCTGAACAGATCATAGTGGCCTCTGGGAGCATTGTATCGGCCACTCACCTCGGGTAGCCTGCTCAACCATTAAACAAAATCACACGTTTTTATTGCGGATACCTGCTTTGCATAAAGCAGTACTTTGGACAGGATTTAAATGGACATTAACCTCACATTCGAATGCCCTCTTCTCGCATGAAAAACGTAATCAACCCCTGCAAGTCACTGTACTTCGCACCCCCTATTTCAGTCAGGTGGCCGACTTTCGGTAGCCTTACTCTTCAGCTGCGTTTGCCCAAATCTGTCTCAGATTTATTTTCGATTTATTTAAAAGCGCAGCCTCAAAACACGACATCGCCCTCAGTGATTTCAAGTGGAGACTCATAATGAGCCAACCCGAAAAAAATACACCGGAATCAGTCGACGACACTCGACTTAATAAACGCCTTAAAGACATGCCAATTGCTATCGTTGGTATGGCAAGCATGTTTGCGAACTCTCGCTACCTAAACAAATTCTGGGATTTGATCAGCGAAAAGATCGATGCAATTACCGAAGTGCCTGATACACACTGGCGCCCAGAAGATTACTACGATTCAGATCGTACTACGCCAGACAAGTCTTACTGTAAGCGCGGCGGTTTCATCCCAGAAGTTGACTTCAACCCTATGGAATTCGGTCTTCCGCCAAATATCCTAGAACTGACTGATACGTCACAGCTACTTTCTCTGATCGTGGCAAAAGAAGTACTTGAAGATGCGAAACTTCCTGAAGGTTACGATCGCGATAAGATCGGTATTACACTCGGTGTAGGCGGTGGTCAGAAGATCGCTCAAAGCTTGAATGCTCGTCTCCAATACCCTGTTTTGAAAAAAGTCTTCAAGAGCAGTGGCATCAACGACGAAGACAGCGAAATGCTGATCAAAAAATTCCAAGACCAATACATCCACTGGGAAGAAAACTCATTCCCTGGTTCATTGGGTAACGTAATTTCAGGTCGTATTGCTAACCGCTTTGACCTTGGTGGCATTAACTGTGTGGTAGACGCTGCGTGTGCAGGTTCTCTAGCCGCAATGCGCATGGCCCTAAGCGAGCTGGTTGAAGGCCGCAGTGAAATGATGATCACAGGTGGTGTTTGTACTGATAACTCACCAACCATGTACATGAGCTTCTCTAAAACCCCAGCATTTACCACCAATGAAACCATTCAACCTTTCGATATCGACTCAAAAGGCATGATGATTGGTGAAGGCATCGGCATGGTTGCTCTGAAGCGTCTTGAAGATGCTGAACGAGACGGCGACCGTATCTACTCAGTGATTAAAGGTGTCGGTTCTTCTTCGGATGGTAAGTTCAAGAGTATTTACGCACCTCGCCCTGAAGGACAAGCAAAAGCACTCAAACGTGCTTACGACGATGCTGGTTTCGCACCGCACACGCTTGGCCTTTTAGAAGCGCACGGCACAGGTACAGCAGCGGGTGACGTTGCTGAATTCGGTGGCTTGAACTCGGTATTCAGCGAGAACAATGAAGAGAAGCAACACATTGCGTTAGGCTCTGTGAAATCTCAGATTGGCCACACCAAATCAACTGCGGGTACCGCAGGTTTAATCAAAGCTGCACTGGCACTGCACCATAAGGTACTGCCGCCAACGATCAACGTATCGGCTCCAAATCCTAAATTGGATATCGAAAACTCTCCGTTCTACCTAAACACACAAACTCGTCCTTGGATGAAACGTGTCGACGGCACACCACGCCGTGCAGGTATTAGCTCATTTGGTTTTGGTGGCACTAACTTCCACGTTGTATTGGAAGAGTACACGCCAGAGCACGCTCGCGGTGACAAATACCGTCAACGCCAAGTGCCACAAACTCTATTATTCAGCGCAGAATCTCGTCAAGCATTGATCAGTGAATTGAAGCAGGTTTCAACTCAAGCTACCGATGCTGCGTTCAAACTGGAAGCGCTTGCAGAACAACACGCTCTACGCGAAATTGACGCTAAACACGCTCGTCTTGGTTTAGTTGTCACTGACCAAGCAGACCTTCAAGCTCAACTGACTCAAGCGGTTTCTATGCTTGAGAGCCAAACCAAAACACATTGGCAGATGCCAAACGGTACTAGCTACCGTGAGTCAGCACTGATTGCTGAAAACGGCACTGGTAAAGTAGCAGCTCTGTTTGCGGGTCAAGGTTCACAATACCTAAACATGGGTCGCGAGCTTGCTTGTCATTACCCAGAGATGCGCCAACAGCTTGCTCAAGCGGATCAAGTATTTGGTCAGCACAAGAAAACGGCTCTATCGCAAATTCTGTTCCCAATTCCAACCTTCACACCAGAAGCAACCAAAGCTCAAGAAGCGGTGTTAACCAACACGGCCAATGCGCAAAGTGCGATTGGCACTGTGTCTATGGGTCAGTTCGACATCATGACTCAAGCTGGCTTCAAAGCCGACATGGTCGCAGGCCACAGCTTTGGTGAACTAAGCGCACTATGTGCTTCGGGTGTTATCTCGCAAGACGATTACTACCAGCTAGCTTTCGCTCGTGGCGATGCGATGGCTGCGACACCTGAACAAGGCGACAGCGGTACTATGTTTGCGGTCATCCTAGACGCAGACAAGCTTCCAGCCGTTGAAAGCTGCATCAGCCAATTCGAAGGCGTGAGTATTGCCAACTACAACGCTCCGACTCAACTGGTTATTGCAGGTCCAACTGCGACGGTTCAACAAGCAGCACAAGCGCTAACTGAACAAGGCTTCAAAGCAAT
Organism: Vibrio sp. 10N.261.46.A3; assembly: GCF_041472995.1. Taxonomy (NCBI): domain Bacteria; kingdom Pseudomonadati; phylum Pseudomonadota; class Gammaproteobacteria; order Vibrionales; family Vibrionaceae; genus Vibrio; species Vibrio sp. 10N.261.46.A3. The sequence goes on from NZ_JBFRRH010000083.1 coordinate 41,720, forward strand.
TGCTCTGCCAGTGTCTGGTGCTTTCCACACACCGCTTGTTGCTCACGCTCAAAAACCATTTGCTGCTGCAATTGATAAAGCTTCATTCAGCGCTCCAACGCTGCCGCTTTACTCAAACGCAACGGGCAAGCTACACAGCAAAGACGCTAAAGCTATCAAGAAAGCGTTCAAGCAACACATGCTGCAATCGGTTCGTTTCAGCGAGCAAATTGAAGCGATGTATCAAGCAGGTGCTCGTGTATTCGTTGAGTTCGGTCCAAAGAACATTCTTCAAAAGCTGGTTGAAAAAACACTGGCTGATAAGAACGAAGAACTTTACGCAATCAGCATCAACCCAAGCCCTAAAGGCGACAGTGACCAACAACTTCGCTTAGCTGCGGTTCAACTTTGCGTGGCTGGTGTTTCATTAGACAACATTGACCCTTACCAAGCTGACATCGATGAACCGGCAAAGGCATCACCAATGAACATCAAGCTGAATGCAACCAACTACATCAGCCCAGCTACTCGTAAGAAAATGGATCAATCATTGGCTTCAGGCAACGTCACCGAAAAGACTGAGATTGTTGAAGTGAAAGTTGAAGTCGAGAAAATCGTGGAAAAAGAAGTGATTAAAACAGAAATCGTTGAAGTACCTGTGGCTGCTCCTCAAGCTTCAAATGTACAACAGTCAGCTGCACCAAGCGCACAAGTAGTAGCGACAGCAACTCAGCAGCCACAAGTGTCACAACCGGCACCAGCGACTATTCAGCCAGCAGCTTCAGTAACGGTTGATGAGTCTTCACTGCAATCATTCTTCAATGCTCAACAACAAGCAGCAGAAGTACATCAGCAGTTCCTTGCGATTCCTCAGCAATACGGTGACACATTCAATACCCTAATGTCTGAGCAAGCGAAAATGGCAACAGCAGGCGTAGCAATTCCTGAGAACCTGCAACGTTCTATGGAGATGTTTCACCAGCACCAAGCTGAAACGCTAAAAGCTCACGCTCATTACCTAGAAATGCAAGCGCACAGCAACAACTCAGCACTTAATATGCTGACGCAAGGTTCAGTACAAACGGCACAACCAACCTTCATTGCGCCAGCAAATGCTCAACCAGCGATTCAGGCTCCAGCGACTCCAGCAGCTATCGTCCAACAGCCTGTGGCTCAAGTACAAACTGCTCCTGTACAAGCGGCGCCAGTTCAAGCTGCACCGCTTCAAAAGACAGCAGCTCAACAAGCTCCAGTACAGAAAGCCACTCCTGCACCACAAGTAGTGGCTCAAGCAGCAGCACCTGTTGCAGCTCAACCTGTGCTAGTTAAAGCGCAACCGGCTCCTGTGGCTGCACCAGTAGCAGTACAAACAGCCGATGCTGAAAAAGTGATGCTAGAAGTAGTTGCTGAGAAAACGGGCTACCCAACGGAAATGCTTGATCTAGAAATGGACATGGAAGCAGACCTTGGTATCGACTCAATCAAGCGCGTAGAGATCCTTGGTACCGTTCAAGACGAAATGCCAAACCTACCTGAGCTGAATCCTGAAGATTTGGCTGAGTGTCGTACTCTTGGTGAAATCGTTACTTACATGAACAGCAAGATGCCTTCTGGAGTTTCAGCTAATGAAGCCGCACCAGTTCAAGCAGTTGCTGAAGCTAACGGTCTTGATGCAAAAGTCGTTCAACAAACCATGCTAGAAGTGGTTGCTGAGAAGACAGGTTACCCAACGGAAATGCTTGATCTAGAAATGGATATGGAAGCAGACCTTGGTATCGACTCAATTAAGCGTGTTGAGATTCTTGGTACGGTTCAAGATGAACTGCCGACTCTTCCAGAGCTCAACCCTGAAGACTTAGCTGAGTGTCGTACTCTTGGCGAAATTGTTGACTACATGAACAGCAAGCTTCCGACTTCTGCACCAGTTGCAGCACAAACGGAACTAGTGGCGCCAGCAGCAGCTAACAACGGACTAGATGCGGCTGTCGTTCAAAAAACCATGTTAGAAGTAGTCGCAGAGAAAACGGGCTACCCGACTGAAATGCTCGACCTAGCAATGGATATGGAAGCCGACCTTGGTATCGACTCAATCAAGCGTGTTGAAATTCTAGGTACAGTTCAAGACGAGCTACCGACTCTTCCAGAGCTAAACCCTGAAGATCTCGCTGAGTGTCGTACTCTAGGTGAAATTGTTGACTACATGAACAGTAAGCTTCCAGCTTCGGCTCCAGTAGCGGCTCAAGTATCTGCACCAGCGCAAGCAGTTTCAAACGGTTTAAACGCAGAGCAAGTTCAAAGCACAATGCTGAGCGTAGTGGCTGATAAAACGGGCTACCCAACGGAAATGCTCGACCTAGCAATGGACATGGAAGCAGACCTTGGCATCGACTCAATCAAACGTGTTGAGATCCTTGGTACAGTTCAAGACCAGCTACCAACACTGCCAGAGCTAAACCCTGAAGATTTGGCTGAGTGTCGTACTCTGGGTGAAATCGTTGACTACATGAATAGTAAGCTAGGCGCTACTGCTACTACGAGTACAGAAGTCGCTGCAGCAAATGCAGAAAGCACGAGCAACGACCTAAACCCTGCTCATGTTCAATCAACAATGATGGAAGTGGTTGCCGACAAAACAGGTTACCCAGCAGAAATGCTCGACCTAGCGATGGATATGGAAGCTGACCTTGGCATCGACTCTATCAAACGCGTTGAAATTCTAGGTACAGTTCAAGACCAGCTACCAACGCTGCCAGAGCTAAACCCTGAAGACTTAGCTGAGTGTCGTACGCTTGGTGAAATCGTTACCTACATGCAAAGCAAGCTATCTGCAGCTGCACCCGTAGCGACTCCAAAAGCTGAATCAGTAACGCCTATCGCAGAAACAGCGACAGCGGAACTTCCTCCACACAATGAGGTAGCGCTAAAAAAGCTACCAGCGGCAGATAAACTCGTCGATTGTTTCTCAAAAGACGCTTGTGTCGTGATCACAGATGATGGTCACAACGCTGGTGTTCTAGCAGAAAAGTTGACCGCTAACGGCATCCAAGTTGCTGTAGTGCGTAGTGCTCTTTCTGCCGCATCACCTTTAAACAGTGAAATCGCAAGCTACACACTCAACAGCGTTGACGATGCTGGTGTGACTTCGGTTATTAACGACATCGAAGCAGACCTTAAAACGTCGAACAAAGTGATTGCAGGCTTCATTCACCTACAAGCTATCGTTGATGCAAAACAAAGCAACGAGCGAGCGGTTAACTTGAATGCAGACTCAAGAACTTCATTGACGACAGCGTTCTTATTCGCCAAGCACCTAAATGGCCAACTAAATGCCGTTTCTGGTCGCAGTGTGTTCTTCACACTAAGCCGTATCGATGGTGGCTTTGGTTACCTAGATACTAAGCAACTAGCGAATGCAGAACTCAACCAAGCAGCGTTGTCTGGTCTCACTAAGACACTGAGCCATGAATGGTCAAACGTATTCTGCCGAGCATTGGATGCTGACGCTTCTATTGATGCTCGTCACCTAGCTGAAGCTATCACTGGCGAACTGTTCGATATCGATACCAACACGGTTGAAATCGGCCTTAGCCATTCGGAGAACGGTGAATCTGGTCGTGCAACATTGATTGCTGCAACACCAGGTGCAGCACAAACCAAAAACGCAGGCGCTCAACTCACCAAGAGCGACAAAGTTCTGGTGACGGGTGGCGCTAAAGGCGTGACGTTTGAATGTGCACTAACACTTGCTAAGCAATGTAAGTCTCACTTCATTCTTGCAGGTCGTAGCAAACACATTACATCACAAGAGCTACCTCAATGGGCTCAAGACAAGCAAGAGAAAGAGCTAAAACCAGCGGCTATCGCTCACCTACAAGCAACAGGTGACAAACCAACGCCGAAGAAAGTTGATGCCTTGCTAAAACCTGTATTGAGCAGCCTTGAAATCAACGCAGCACTTGCCGCCTTCAACGAGATTGGCGCGAGCGCTGAATACCTAAGCCTAGATGTATCGAACCATGAGTCAGTAGCAAAAACGCTGGCGAATTTCGAAGGCATCACAGGTCTTATCCACGGTGCAGGTGTACTGGCTGACAAACACATTCAAGACAAAACGCTTGATGAACTGAACATGGTTTACGGCACGAAAGTGGGCGGATTAGAAGCAGTTCTTGGTGGTCTTGATAGCAGCAAGCTAAAACTGATTGCGATGTTCTCTTCGGCGGCGGGTTTCTACGGAAACACAGGCCAAAGTGATTACTCAATGTCTAACGAGATCCTAAACAAAGCGGCTCTGCAACTGTCTGCGCGTAACCCTCAAGCGAAAGTGATGAGCTTCAACTGGGGACCGTGGGACGGCGGCATGGTCAACGCGGCGCTGAAGCGTATGTTTACAGAGCGCGGTGTTTACGTGATTCCTCTTCAGGCAGGTGCGGAGCTATTTAGTTCTCAACTACTGAACGAAACTGGCATTCAATTGCTGGTTGGCACGAGCATGCAAGGTTCTGACAACAAGGAAGCTGCTGTAAAAAAGCTTAATGCGGAGTCTGTGCATCTTGCAGAGAGTCCGCTGAATACAAGCATTACTGTGACACGTCATCTTGATCCAAAGGCATTGCCTTTCATTCAAGATCACTGCATTGCCGGTAACCCAGTGTTACCGACAGTGTGTGCCATCCAATGGATGCGTGAAGTCGCTGAGCAACTGTTAGGGGTGAACGTTAGCGTTCACAACTACAAACTGCTGAAAGGTGTGATTTTTGATACTGATGAAGTGCAAGAGCTGAAACTGGTTCTTTCCTCTGATGCTAAATCAAAAGGTCAGCTAAAAGCGTTGATCAGTTGCCAAGGGCGACCACAGTATCAAGCTCAGTTGCAAGTTGCCTCTGTGCAAGTGTCTGAATATGTTCAACAAGCGTCGACAAAGCGCTTTGAAGCCAACACTTCAGCACCTGTAACAACGGCACAAGCTCTATACAGTGACGGCACTCTGTTTCACGGACCAAGACTGCAAGGTATTACCTCAGTCGAACGCTTTGACGACTTAGGCTTATTGGCTCAATGCCAGTTGCCTCAGATTGAAAATAGCGACTGCGGCTCATTTATTCCTAAGCAAGGTTTTGGCGATAGCCAGCCATTTGCTGAAGATTATCTGTTGCAAGCCATGCTGGTATGGGCTCGATTGAAATACGGCGCGGCAAGCCTACCGTCGGCAATCGGTGAGTTTGTTTGTTACGCACCAATGCTCAATGGTGATCAAGGTTGGCTAGAGCTCAGCGTAATAAAAAGCACGGCTCGTTCACTGCAGGCTGATATCTCGCTTTACCACCAAGATGGTCGTTTAAGCGCGGTAATGAAAGGTGCAAAAGTCACCATCAGCAAGAGTTTAAATGACGCATTTTTGCCGAAATCTAGCTCAGCAGTATCGAAGAAAGAGGCGACTAAGAACGCAGAAAAGGAGCAATTGTCATAGTGACTGTTCCTTCTAATAAAGCGATGCCATTGCGCATCGCTCTTTTAGCTCAGCCAGCAAACGCGGCTGAGCTTTCTGCCGGCTTATTCCTCTCGTTCCCAGATATGATAACTGTTGTGGTTGATGGCAATTTTAATCAAGCACTTAGCCGTGCGATTGAGACTGTAAATCAAGGCACTGCTGTTAAACTCTGTTTGGATTCTCACTCACCATCATTGTTGATGTTGAGTGCGCTGAATGCTGCTCAGAATAAGATTCACCCACACGCGAATTTAGCGGGCTTTGCCGAAACTCTCGATCTAGATAATGGAGATAGCGTTCCGCTTGCTCTAGAGATGTCACGCCGCCCCGCTTCAGATTTAAGCCATCAACAACAATACTCAACCCTATCTGCTTCGCAGCAGTTTAATGAGTTGTTGAATATGATTGAGGCGATATCGAGCCGTTCATTGCCGAGCTATTCATTACCGAGCCATTATTGGTTCACTGAGCCGAACAAAGCACGTGTTGCTGCGTTAACTTTCAGTGACGATAGCCAAAAAGCCACCAGCCTGATATTGACTCAAGCGACCGGTTTGCAAGAACCAAAGCCACTGCTATCGAGCGAGCGTTTGATGTTTGTGGTTTCTGGCTACGACCAAGCCGAATTGGTTTCTCAGTTAACCTCGTTAAGAGTGGAGCTTCAATGCGTTAACGAAGCGGCAGACAGCGAACTTGCTATCGCCAGCTTGATGCATTCAAACCTAAGCCATTTCCAAAGCGCTCAACACAATATTGGCCTTGGTGCGAATATCGTGATTCAGGCAGCTTCAATTGATGCTGCACTACAAGAGATCACAGCGCTAGAAAATGCGTTGCCAAAAGTAATGGCTGACAATAGCCACTACAAAACGCCAGCAGGCAGTTGTTTCTCACCGAAGCCTCAAAGCAAAGGTGGCGTTGCATTTGTTTACCCTGGTGTTGGCACGGTTTATCCCGGTATGTTGCGCGATTTTCACCACCATTTCCCACAGTTATTTGCTCGTTTAGAACGTGAAGGTAACTTGAAAGAGATGCTGCAGGCAGAGAAAACCTACGCTGAAGACTCGCAAGAAATGTCGCTCAGTGAATTGGCAATTGCCGGTGTAGGCAGTAGTTATCTGTTAACACAACTGCTATGTGATGAATTCAAAGTGCAGCCAGACTTCGCCTTGGGTTACTCCAAGGGTGAAGCTTCCATGTGGGCCAGCTTAAATGTTTGGAAAAACCCACATGCGCTGATTGAGATGACTCAAACCAGTCCTATCTTCACCACGGCTATTTCTGGCGAACTCACCGCAGTACGTCAAGATTGGCAGCTAAACAGCGACGAAAGCATCCAATGGAATAGCTTTGTGGTTCGCAGTGATGCACAAGCGATTGAGGCTCTGCTACCAGAGTTCCCACGCGCTTACCTTGCGATTATCCAAGGTGACACCTGCGTACTGGCCGGTTGTGAAAGTACCTGTCGTGCTCTGCTCAAGAAACTGGGTAAACGTGGCATTGCCGCTAACCGTGTTACTGCAATGCACACCACGCCAGCGTTGAGCCAGCATAGCCAAGTGCAGGAGTTTTACACGCAACCACTGTTTGACGAGTTGCCAAAACATATCCGCTTTATCAGCGCAGCAGGTCTACCGACTTGCGCACCAATCAATATCGATAGCGACAGCATCGCCCTTTCGATTGCCGACACCTTCTGTTCAACGCTGGATTTCACCGCGCTGATCCAGAGTGCTCGTCAACAAGGTGTGCGCCTGTTTGTCGAAGTAGGTGCCGATCGTCAAACCAGCACATTGATCGACAAGATCAATCGTAGCGACGACGTAGCTGACCAGTACTGCACAATCGCTTCCAATGCCAAAGGCGGTGACGATGTTGTCACGCTCATCAAATGCATTGGTCAGCTCATTACTCATCAAATTCCACTGTCTGTCGAGCCTCTTATTCAAGGGTTAGAACAACAGATCACCACCGCTAAGCAATTAAGTGGTGTGTCTCAAGGCAGCGCAGTGAATCATCAAGGAGAGCTAGTATGAGTTCTCAATCGAAGCCATCTCAATGTCAAGCTCAAGCTCAAGCTCAAACTAAGAACAAACAGCAAGTGAAGTGCAATAAGATCGCGATTGTCGGTATTGCTAACCAATACCCAGAAGCGGATACGCCAAAAGACTTTTGGCAAAACTTGCTGAATAAAAAAGATTCTCGAACCACATTAAGCGCTGAAAAGTTAGGTGCTAAACCTGAAAGCTATCAGGGTGTGCAAGGTGAGTCAGACCGCTTTTACTGTGATAAAGGCGGCTACATCGAAAATTTCAATTTCGACAGCAATGGCTACCGCTTAACAGCAGAGTCGTTCAACGGTGTTGACCAGAGTTTCCTATGGGCTCTGGATACCAGTCGTAAGGCGTTAATCGACGCAGGCATTGATCTGAATGCCGATGTTTTAGAGCGCACAGGCGTGATCATGGGTGCCCTTTCGTTCCCAACCACACGCTCAAACGATCTGTTTCTGCCGATGTATCACTCGGTGGTCGAGAAAGCACTACAAGCTAAATTGGCTAATGACCAATTTTCATTGCTACCAACCAATGAAACCGCGCAAGACCTCAACCCGATCAACGGCGCTGCAGCGCATAACGCCTCTAAGTTAGTGGCTGATGCGCTAGGTCTAGGCAACGTACAACTTAGCCTAGATGCGGCATGTGCAAGTTCAGTATATTCATTGAAACTAGCGTGTGATTACTTGAACACAGGCAAAGCCGACATGATGTTGGCAGGCGCGGTATCCGGTGCTGACCCATTCTTCATCAACATGGGTTTCTCCATTTTCCACGCTTACCCAGACCACGGTGTTTCGGTTCCGTTTGATAGCAACAGTAAAGGCTTGTTTGCTGGCGAAGGCGCTGGTGTGTTAGTGCTAAAACGCTTAGCTGATGCAGAGCGTGATGGCGACAACATTTATGCGGTCGTTAGCGGCATTGGATTGTCGAACGATGGCCGTGGCCAGTTCGTATTAAGTCCAAACAGCAAAGGACAAGTGCAAGCCTTTGAACGCGCATACGAGGCTTCGAACTTATCACCAGACAGCATTGAAGTGATTGAGTGTCACGCAACCGGTACACCATTAGGTGACAAGGTTGAGTTAACCTCAATGGAGCGTTTCTTTGCTGACAAATTGAATGGTTCGAACCCGCCATTGATTGGCTCTGCTAAGTCCAACCTCGGTCACTTGCTGACTGCGGCGGGTATGCCAGGGATCATGAAAATGATCTTTGCGATGAAAGAAGGTGTGCTTCCGCCAAGTATTAACTTGGATAAGCCACTATCGTCGCCAGAAGGTTTATTTGGCTCACAGACTCTGCCAACGCAGGTTCAATCTTGGCCAAGTAAAGCGGGCAACTCAGAGCGCTGTGCGGGTGTTTCTGTCTTTGGTTTCGGTGGCTGTAACGCTCACTTACTGCTTGAAGCGTATTCAGACACCAGTCATGTAAACCCGACTCAAGAGTCAGCGTCTCCAAGCCTACAACCATCTAATTTAAGCATTACTGGTCTAGCGTCTCACTTTGGTTCTCTGCAGAGCATCAACGCGCTAAGCACTGCGATTGAGACCAACAACGATGCTTTCATTGCCTTGCCTAAGAAGCGCTGGAAAGGCTTAGACCAACATCCAGAACTACTGAATCAGTTTGGTTTACACGGTATTCCAAATGGCGCGTACATCGATCAATTCGATCTCGATTTCCTGCGCTTCAAAGTGCCGCCAAATGAAGATGACCGTTTGATCTCTCAGCAGTTGCTACTGATGAAAGTTGCAGACGAAGCCATCAAAGATGCCAAGCTTGTTGCAGGCCAAAAGGTTGCGGTTTTAGTTGCGATGGAAACAGAGCTTGAGATGCACCAATTCCGTGGACGCGTAAACCTGCATAGCCAACTGGCTGATAGCTTTGCCAACATGGGTATTGAGCTAACACAAGACGAATACCAAGCGCTAGAGACCATCGCGATGGACAGTGTGATGGACGCAGCCAAGCTGAACCAATACACCAGTTTCATCGGTAATATCATGGCTTCGCGTATCTCTTCATTGTGGGACTTTAACGGCCCTGCCTTTACGATTTCATCCGCTGAACAGTCGGTTGCTCGTTGTATCGATGTCGCACAAAACCTAATGTCGCAAGAATCAATGGATGCCGTTGTAATTGCAGCCGTTGACCTAAGCGGCAGTGCAGAACATGTGATTCTGAAGAACAGCGTAAGCCCAGTGACGCTAGCTCCAAAATTCGGACAGCTGCAAGATGGCAGTTGGAATGTCGGTGAAGGTGCAGGTGCGATTGTTCTTGTTGAAGAAAACCAAGTAGCGAGCAACCAAGATGCGGCTTACGGCAGCATCAACGCCTTAGCTTTTGGTTCAAGCGAGAATAACAACGCCGTTGTTGATGAGTTACTGACTCAAGTCGGTATGAGCTCGAACGATGTTTCTCTGCTTGAGCTTAACCATGCACCAGAATCTTCATCTCATCAGTTTTCGTCTCTAAGTTTAGGGAACACAAAGACTACTCAAGCAAGTCAACGTGTGGGTCATTGCTCTGCTGCTTCTGGTATGGCAAGCCTGCTACACGGTCTGCTCAACCTGAACCTTGCACCTCTGAATCCGAATGTCAGTTCTAAGAGCGCGATTGTTGCCAACATCAGCGAAGGACAATGTTCACAGCTGCTACTAAGCCAATCGAGTGTTGAATCTCAATCACTTTCCGTTCGTTTAAGCAATGAACTGGCGAGCGATGCTAAACGTCAATTAGTTAAGCAAGTGACTCTTGGTGGTCGTGATATCTATCAACATATTGCCCAAACCCCAGTGACCAACTTGGCAACGATTCAACAGAAAGCTTCTGGTAAACAAGCAGCAAGAGTGGCGTCGGTTCCAACGACAGCAAGCATTCAAGCAGCCCTTGCACAAAAAGAGTTAGAGAAGAATGCATTAGCGCAAAACGCGATAGAGCCAGTCATCGAAACTCCTACATCAGTATCCCCTACTCTGGCGCCAACTCGCCACAGTCAGCTAACAGGTAACCACAGCAATATGACTCATGTCCTATCCGCTAAAAATGGCGCGTCTCAAATCGACGCAGCTTCACAGCAGCCGCAAAATCTAAGCCAAAACCAAGCTTTTGCTCAAAACCAGCAAGCGGCTCAACAGGTACACAAAGCATTCCTGCACACACGTGCCCAAGGCATGCAGATGGCTGATGCGTTATTAAAAGCACAGCTAAACGCAGTGACATCTGGTTTAGATAGCAATGCCCTGATTCAACAAACGACCAGCCAACAAACAAATAGTCAACAAACGACTGGTCAACAAACGCCCGCTCAGCCTGTTCAAGCTCAACCGGCTCAGGTTTCGTCAACGCCAGTCAACGTACTTGCGACGCCAGCACCAGTAAAACCTATCCGTAAGCCATGTATCTGGGATTACGATGATCTGGTTGAATACGCTGAAGGCGATATTGCGAACGTATTTGGCCCTGATTACGCGATCATCGATAGCTACTCGCGTCGCGTTCGCTTGCCAACCACGGACTACCTACTCGTATCTCGTGTAACCAAGCTAAACGCGACCGTTAACGAGTACAAGCCAAGCACAATGACCACAGAATACGACATCCCAGTTGATGCGCCGTATCTTGTTGATGGTCAGATCCCTTGGGCTGTTGCAGTTGAATCTGGTCAGTGTGACCTAATGCTAATCAGCTACTTAGGTATTGATTTCGAAAACAAAGGTGAGCGTGTTTATCGCCTGCTTGATTGCACGCTGACCTTCCTTGGCGACTTGCCTCGTGGTGGCGATACACTGCGTTACGACATCTCAATCAACAACTTTGCTCGCAATGGCGACACGCTGCTGTTCTTCTTCTCGTACGAATGTTTCGTTGGCGACAAGATGATCCTGAAAATGGATAACGGCTGTGCGGGCTTCTTCACCGATGAAGAGTTGGCAGATGGCAAGGGTGTGATTCACACTGAAGATGAAATCAAGGCTCGTAAGCTTGCAACTAAGCAACGCTTCGATCCTATGTTGCACTGCCCTAAAACTCAGTTTAACCACCAAGAATTGCGTCATCTACTGACTGCCAACATTGCAGAATGTTTTGGTCCAACTCACCAATCCAATAGCCACCAGCCTTCTTTATGCTTCAGCTCAGAGAAGTTCATGATGATCGAAAAGGTTAGTCGTGTTGAACCACAAGGTGGCACATGGGGACTTGGTCTGATTGAAGGTCATAAGCAGCTAGAGCCTGAGCATTGGTACTTCCCTTGTCACTTCAAAGATGACTCCGTAATGGCTGGCTCTTTGATGGCAGAAGGTTGTGGTCAACTGCTTCAATTCTTCATGATGCACCTTGGCATGCACACGCTTGTTCAAAATGGTCGTTTCCAACCGCTTGAAAATGCGCCTCAACAAGTACGCTGTCGTGGTCAAGTTCTACCACAATCGGCAGAACTGACTTACCGCATGGAAGTGACCGAGATTGGTCTAAGCCCTCGCCCATACGCGAAAGCCAACATCGATATTTTACTCAACGGCAAAGTGATTGTTGATTTCCAAAACTTAGGTGTGATGATCAAAGAAGACGACGAATGTACTCGTTACCTACCGTCTTTAGAAACAGCTGTCGTGACCCCTGTTATTGAAAACTTGGGCCATACACCAGCAGTGAACCAACAGGCTTCAGCAAATGCGCCGTTGATGGCGCAAATTGAAGACCTAGAAACAGCGCCAAATAAAGGCGTGATTCCTCTTCAACACGTTGAAGCTCCGGTAACGCCTGATTACCCGAACCGCACACCCGATACGGTTCCATTCACGCCATACCACATGTTCGAATTCGCGACTGGCGACATCGAAAAATGTTTCGGCCCTGATTTCTCTATCTACCGTGGGATGATTCCACCACGTACTCCGTGTGGCGACTTGCAGTTAACCACTCGTGTCGTTGAGATCGACGGCAAGCGTGGCGACTTCAAGAAACCTTCATCGTGTATCGCTGAATACGAAGTGCCAGAAAATGCATGGTACTTTGATGAAAACAGCCACCATACCTTGATGCCTTATTCGGTGTTGATGGAGATTTCACTGCAGCCAAACGGCTTCATCTCTGGCTACATGGGCACCACACTAGGCTTCCCAGGTGAAGAACTGTTTTTCCGTAACCTAGACGGCAGCGGCAAAATGCTGCGTAACGTCGACTTGCGTGGCAAAACGATCACCAACGATTCTCGCCTGCTTTCAACCGTAATGATGGGTACAAACATCGTACAGAGCTTTAGCTTCGAGCTGAGCACTGACGGCGTGCCTTTCTACCAAGGTACAGCGGTATTTGGTTACTTCAAAGGCGCAGCACTGAAAGACCAACTTGGTTTGGACAACGGTAAGGTGACTCATCCTTGGCACGTTGATAACAACCGCACGCCGGATGTAAACATCAACCTGCTAGACAAAACAACGCGTTACTTCAATGCACCCGTTTCAGCTACAGGTGAAGTTCAAGAGCACTACAAATTGGCTGGCGGTCGTTTGAACTTTATCGATACCGTGCAGATCACTAGCGACGGTGGTAAAGACGGCCTTGGCTACCTATATGCAGAGCGTACGATTGACCCAAGCGATTGGTTCTTCCAATTCCACTTCCATCAAGACCCAGTAATGCCAGGTTCTCTAGGTGTCGAAGCGATCATCGAGTTGATGCAAACCTATGCGCTAAACAAAGATCTTGGCGCTGGCTTCCGCAATCCGAAGTTCGGTCAAATCCAATCTGAAGTGAAATGGAAATACCGTGGTCAGATTAACCCTCTGAACAAACAGATGTCTCTGGATGTACATATCACTGCGATTAAAGATGAAGACGGCAAACGCATCATCGTTGGCGACGCAAACCTGAGCAAAGATGGTCTGCGTATTTACGAAGTGAAAGACATCGCAATTTGTATCGAAGAAGCCCCTGCTATCGGTAGAGCTTAAGCCGCCATTAGTGACAGAGACAGAGAACTAGGAAAGAATTTAGTATGACAACTCAAACTACAATCAATAACGAAAAGCTATCTCCGTGGCCTTGGCAGATCGAAGAGAGCACAACGCGTTTCGATAACGCAGCAATGTCGACAATCTTGAAAGATTTAAGCCTTGCTTGTTACGTAGTGAACCACCCAGAAAAAGGCTTGGGCGTAAGCCAACAAGCTGAGATTGCATCAGGCGATTCAGCAAGCTCGGCGAACAGCCAACCTGTTAGCGCCTTTGCTCCCGCTCTTGGTACACAAAGCCTAGGCGACGAAGATTTTCGTCGCTGCCACGGCGTGAAATACGCTTACTACGCTGGCGCAATGGCAAATGGCATTTCATCTGAAGAGTTGGTGATTGCGCTTGGCCAAGCTGGCATTCTTTGTTCATTTGGCGCGGCGGGTTTAATCCCGTCTCGCGTTGAGCAAGCGATCAACCGCATTCAAGCTGCACTGCCAAACGGTCCTTACGCGTTTAACTTGATTCACAGCCCAAGCGAACCCGCGCTAGAACGCGGCAGTGTTGAGCTGTTTTTGAAGCACAAAGTGAAAACGGTTGAGGCTTCTGCTTTCTTAGGTTTAACACCACAAATCGTTCACTACCGTGCCGCTGGCCTTAGCCGTGATGCACAAGGTGAGATTCAGATTGGCAACAAGGTTATTGCTAAGGTAAGCCGTACTGAAGTCGCAAGTAAGTTCATGCAGCCCGCTCCTGTGAAAATGCTGCAAGCCTTGGTTGATGAAGGTCGAATCACAGCAGAACAGATGGAGCTAGCACAGTTGGTTCCAATGGCGGATGACATTACTGCAGAAGCGGATTCTGGTGGCCACACCGATAACCGCCCTCTGGTTACCCTGTTACCAACGATTCTTGCGTTGAAAGAACAGATCCAAGCTCAGTACCAATTCAAAACACCGCTGCGTGTTGGTTGTGGTGGTGGCGTAGGTACGCCTGACGCTGCTCTAGCAACGTTTAACATGGGTGCGGCATACATTGTTACCGGTTCAATCAACCAAGCGTGTGTTGAGGCTGGCGCGAGCGAGCACACACGTAAGCTGCTTTCGACAACCGAAATGGCTGACGTGACTATGGCTCCGGCGGCAGACATGTTCGAGATGGGTGTGAAGCTGCAAGTGGTTAAGCGCGGTACTTTGTTCCCAATGCGTGCAAACAAGCTTTACGAGATCTACACACGCTACGACTCAATTGAAGCGATTCCAGTTGAAGAACGTCAAAAGCTAGAGAAGCAGGTATTCCGTTCAACACTGGATGACATCTGGGCAGGTACAGTCGCGCACTTTAACGAGCGTGATCCTAAACAGATCGAACGTGCTGAAGGCAATCCGAAGCGTAAAATGGCACTGATCTTCCGTTGGTACTTGGGGCTTTCGAGCCGCTGGTCAAACACTGGCGAACAAGGTCGTGAAATGGATTATCAAGTATGGGCAGGCCCTGCACTAGGCGCATTCAACGCATGGGCAAAAGACAGCTACCTAGATGATTACCAACAGCGTAATGCAGTCGATCTAGCTAAGCATTTGATGCACGGTGCGGCTTACTTAGCACGTGTTAACCTGCTGACCTCACAAGGCATCAAGCTTGACCCAGAGTTAGCACGATGGAAACCGACGCAAAGAATGGCATAGTCATTTCAATACAGAGTTAATTAACTCAACGAATAAAAAAAGCGACCTTATCAGGTCGCTTTTCTTTTGGTCATTCTTCTTAAGCTAGCTAAAAGATTAAGACTTCTGCATACGCTTTTTCAGTCGAGCTAAGTCAATTTCACTAGAGCGAACGGTCAACTTAATACACTCGTAGTCGTACTCTTCTTTCACCACACTCATGTTTGAGCGAATCTCACCAATGATGCCTTGGCCAGAATAAGGAATCGTGATCTCTTCTTCGATCATGCCTTCTTCAGCAACACCAACGATGTACTTGTGCAGTTTCGTGATATCCAGAGGATCACGAGTTGACGTTAGCATCGCATCTGGGAATTCTTCGATCAGCTCTAATTGCTGCTCTTCAGTCAATCTATCGCACTTATTCAGCACTAATAGTTTTTCGCTGCCTTCAACGCCCACTTGAGCTAATACGTCGTGTACCACATCAAGTTGTGCGCGGAATGAAACGTCAGAAGCATCAACGACATAAAGCAGCAATGAAGCATCATGCGCTTCTGCTAGTGTTGAGTGGAACGAAGCAACCAGATCGTGTGGCAGTTTCTTGATGAAACCCACAGTATCCGAAACCAGAATACGCGGTTGAGTGATTGGCTGAAGCGCACGAACCGTAGTGTCTAGCGTTGCGAACAGTTTATCTTCACCCACCACTTCGGTTGCGGTCATTGCACGCATCATCGAAGATTTACCAGCATTGGTGTAGCCAACTAAAGCAACAGTGAAAAGCTCCGCGCGCCTTGTTCGTCGGGTCTTCATTTCATCTTGTACGCTTACTAGCTCACGCTTAAGCGCAGCAATTTGGTCACGTACGTTACGACGGTCTAGCTCTAGAGAAGTTTCACCGGCGCCCTGACCCATTTGACGCTCTTTATCACCCTCTGCCGTTTCACGAAGTCGTGGCACTAAGTAGTTTAGACGAGCGATATCAACTTGCAGGCGAGCAGTACGAGTACGAGCGTGACGGCTGAATATTTCGATGATGATGCCAGTACGGTCAAATACTTCCACACCCAAACTCGCCTCAACAGTACGCAGTTGAGATGGGCTTAAATCACAGTCAAAGACCACAACATCAGCGGCGCCGTATTGGAAATTGCCCGTTGGAAGATCATCAAAATCTAGCTCGTCGATTTCTGAATCAAATAGACCTGATTCATCAAGGAAGTCTTCATCTTCTGCTTCTTCAATCGAACCTTGGTAACCGGTTAGGTGAGCAATTTCCGCAAGCTTACCAGCACCCAACACGTTTTGTCGTTGAGCTGAACTGTGGTGCTGCGATTGAGTACCAACCACTTTAAACCCTAGGGTTGTTACTAAGCGAGCAAGTTCGGCAAGAGACTCTTTTGCTTCGTCACCTTTGAAGTCCGGTGTCGTAATAGAAATAAGTAAAGCGTTACTAGCTGAGGGTTTTGCTGTTAGTTTCATGTATTCTTCTGTTTATGCACCAAAGTGCAACCTAGTATTTGGTCTAAAGTTGACTCGATCCTACGCGTTTCTACGTCAGCTTTATATAGCCACATCACACTAAATATCAGCTTTGATGATAATTAACTGTCTACTCGATGATTATTCACAATAAAAAACGACCCATCAGGTCGCTTTTTATTGCCTACAACGGCATTTTTATACCTACTTAAACTATCAAACAAGTTAATTACTCACTGCAATAGGGTCAGGAGATCCGTCGGGATCATTATTCACATCCCCATCCAAAGAGAATGAGCCTCCGGTGGCTAACAGTACTCCACAAAAGTGAGGAGCCGCCATTGAGGTACCATTGTAAGAAACCGTTCCTCCGCCCGTTTTGGTCGATAACACATCGACTCCAGGTTGAGCGTAATCTACATCAGAGCCATAATTGGAAAAGTAAGCGAAATTATCGTTAGATTCACCAAATGCGGAAATAGTAAATATATTCGTGCCGTTGGTACTCGCTGGCGTAAACCCACTGGCATCCTGCCCTGAATTACCCGCTGCGATTGAGAAAAATATCCCTTGAGCAGCGGCCGTTTTAATCGCGCTATCCAAGGCGGCTGAATATCCAGCTCCTCCCAAACTCATATTGGCACAGTCACCAGAGTCACCATAACGAGCAACATGATCAACTCCTGCAATCACGCCCGACATTGAACCACTGCCGCTATTATCTAACACCCGTACTGGAATTACCTGTACACCAGGAGCAACACCAACGACATCAAAACCGTCATCATACGCACCAATCGTTCCTGCTACATGCGTGCCGTGACCATTACCATCGCTAGTATTGTTTTTCTTACCGCGAGTAAAGTTTGCCCCTCTAGATTTGTTTACATTTAAATCTGGGTGGTTACTGTCAATACCCGAGTCTATAACCCAAGCAACAGATGAGGAATTACTCATATCAACAGTACCACCGTTGACTCTGGTTACACCCCAAGGAACCTGCTGAACAGCTCGCTCAACACTATCTCCACCTCCGCCTCGATTAGGTTTACCTCCTCGCGGTAAAGCATGCATGATGATATCAGGCTCAATGTAATCAATCTCGGGGAACCTATTTTTAAGACCTTTGAGAGCTTGCTCTGGGACCTTAACAGAAAACCCTTTCAAGGCATGGCTATATTGATGACCAACTACACCACGCCCATTGGCAACTTCGCGCGCGATATCATTCGCCCGTGATTCCGATACACTCTGTTTTAAAACGACAATATAACTGTCTCTCAAATCATGATTAACAACAGCAGATACAGGAGAAGAAAGAAGAGCAAGTGACATTGCTCCTGCAAGTAATTGGACTCTCATTGCAGACATCCTTTTTATAAAAATTAATCTCCCATCAAGCATAGACTTTACTGAGTTTTTTATCATTAATGTGACAATTAACCTGTCTTAATACAAAAACACCCCATCAAACGATGAGGTGTTTGGTGAAACTAACTTGCTAGTAACACTTAGAAATCGATTCTCGCTTCCGTCTGAGCATCAAAGAATACAGCTTTGGATAGGTCAAAATGCAGTGGTGCCATTTGCCCAACCGACACCTCAAATTCCGGCGACAAGCGACACGCGACTTCTTGGTCATTCACTTTGACCATAGCGATAGTATCTGGCCCTGTCGGTTCCAATACCTCCAGCTGTAAGTCTAGCTTTGTGGAGGCAGAAACATCATCACCTTCCTGTTCGGTAATGTGTTCTGGACGCAGCCCAATCACCAACTCTTTGCCATCTTGGTCGCGCATACTTTGTGGCAAACGAATGTGGTGTTCTTGATCTGCGGTACCGACCACCTTAATGATCGGATTCTGTTCCTCATCCAAATCCACCATGGTTTTAATGAAGTTCATTGACGGTGACCCCATAAAGCCTGCTACGAACATATTGTTTGGCTTGGTGTAGATCTCTTGTGGTGTGCCTAACTGCTGCAGTTCACCGTCTTTCATTACTGCGATGCGATCCGCCAAAGTCATCGCTTCGATTTGATCATGGGTTACATAAACAATCGTGGTATTCAGCTTCTGGTGCAGACGTTTAATCTGATGACGCATCTCAACACGTAGCTTGGCATCCAAGTTCGAAAGCGGTTCATCAAATAGGTAAAGCTTAGGGCGACGAGCCAGAGCACGTCCCATCGCGACACGTTGACGCTGACCACCAGAAAGCTGCGATGGCTTACGATCCAGCAACTGTTCGATTTGCAGCATTTCAGCCACTCGATTTACTTCTGCATCGATCTCATCCTGAGGCATCTTACGAATCTTCAAACCGAAAGCGATATTGCCACGTACCGTCATGTTTGGATAAAGCGCGTAAGACTGAAATACCATCGCGATATCTCGGTCTTTAGGTTCAACCTGCGCAACGTCTATACCATCAATCACAATCTCACCCGAGCTAATATTCTCTAACCCTGCGATTGTGTTCATTAGGGTGGATTTTCCACACCCCGAAGGGCCGACAAGTATCAAAAATTCCCCCGAATCGATACTGATGTCGATGCCCTTTAACGTTTCGTTGTCCGCGTTGTGATAGGTTTTACGGATCTGTTTTAAATCTAATGTTGCCATGGGTAATTATCCTTTTACTGATCCTGCCGTTAGGCCACGAACAAAATATTTTCCTGCGAAGACATACACCAACAGCGTTGGCAGTGCGGCGATGATCGCGGCAGCCATGTCGACGTTATATTCTTTAACGCCCGTGCTGGTATTGACTAGGTTGTTTAATGCCACGGTGATCGGCTGAGTATCTGATCCGGAATAGACCACTCCGAATAAAAAGTCATTCCAAATCGCGGTGAACTGCCAGATCACCGTCACCATGATGATGGGCGTTGAAATCGGTAATAAAATCTTGAAAAAAATCGTAAAGAAGCCAGCACCATCGAGCTTTGCCGCCTTGATCAATTCATCAGGAATCGAGATATAGAAGTTACGGAAAAACAGTGTGGTAAATGCCATACCGTAGATAACGTGCACAATCACCAAGCCGATGGTTGTGTTCGCTAGCCCCATCTTGCCGAGCATGGTTGCCATTGGTAGTAGCACCACTTGGAACGGAATGAAGCAGCCAAATAACAACAAACTAAAGAACAGGTTTGAACCTCTGAATTGCCATTTCGTCACGACATAGCCATTGAATGCACCGAGCAATGTTGAAATCGCAACCGCAGGAATCACCATTTGGAACGAATTCCAGAAGTAGCCTTTGATGCCTTCACATTTTACGCCCGTACAAGCGGTGTCCCACGCTTTATACCAAGCATCGAACACCCACTCTTTTGGCAAGCTCATCAGGTTGCCCGCCTTGATATCAGGCAGAGTTTTGAATGAGGTCAGCACCATCACGAACAATGGCATTAGATACACTAAACAGAAGAAAAGCAGTGCTGAATAGATAAAGATTCGAGCAAAGTTGACGTTATTCATCATGACTTTTTCTCCCTAAGTTCAGAGTAAAGATAAGGCACGAGAATCGCTAAGATACCTGCAAGCATCATCATGGCACTGGCAGCACCAAGGCCGATTTGTCCACGAGTAAAGGAGTGTGCATACATGAATAGCGCAGGAAGATCCGATGAATAACCCGGGCCACCCGCTGTCATTGCGGTCACAAGGTCGAAACTCTTAATCGCGATGTGTGACGTGATGATCACCGCACTGAAAACCACAGGGCGCAAGCAAGGCAGAATGATTTTGAGATAAATAGTAGGTAAGCTTGCTCCATCAATTTGTGCCGCTTTGATGATTGATGAATCGATACCACGCAGACCGGCTAAGAACATCGCCATCACAAAGCCTGAAGACTGCCAAAGTGCCGCGATAACTAAGGTATAGACCGACATTTCCGAGTCGACTAACCAATCGAATTTGAAGTCAGTAAATCCCCAATCTTGCATCAGCTTTTCAATGCCAAGACCTGGGTTAAGAATCCATTTCCACGCCGTACCTGTCACGATGAATGACAACGCCATTGGGTAGAGATAGATAGTTCGAATCGCCCCTTCTTGGCGGATATTCTGGTCAAGCAATACCGCTAAACCAACACCAAGCAAGATAGCAATCGCCATGAACAGAAAACCAAACACACCGAGGTTGGTGATTGAGGTGATCCAGCGATCGTTGTCCATCAGCTTTTCATATTGGGTTAAACCAACGAAGTTAAAGCTCGGCAGAAATCGAGAGTTAGTGAACGACAACGCTGCCGTCCAAAAAATGTAGCCGTAGATACAGACCACGGTTACTAACGCGGTCGGCGCCAGTACAATTTTAGGTAACCAATGTTGCAACCTGTCAGCAAAACTCGGTTTCGGTGCAGGCTGGCTCCTTGTGGGTTTTGGAGTCGACTCAGTCAAAACATGCTCCATAACTTATCCTTGTTGCACAATCGAGCCGATGGCTTACCTTTCGGCACCACATCAGCATCACGCATATCAGAATTGGGAGTGAAGAGTAGATAGGCTCCCTACGAGCCTACCCACCCTGGGGGTTTGGTAAAGCAACACAACCCGTCACTCACGTGCGTTGTGTGTTGCTTATCAAGTTAGATTAGATAGCCGCTTTCACTGCTTTCGCTAACTTAGCCGCCGCTTCTTTTGGATCGGCATCTTTTTCGTTGAAGAAGTTGGTTACCACGTCGTAAATCGCACCTTGAGCATAACTTGTCGTCGCTAGGCCGTGAGCCATACTTGGAACAAGATCGCCAGATTCAGCACTTGCTTTGAAGGTTGCCATTGAATCCAACGCACATTGGTCAAACTTAGACATATCCATATCTAGACGTACAGGGATAGAACCTTTGTTAAGGTTGAAGACTTCTTGGAAATCTTTGGTAAGAATGGTTTTCGCTAGATCTTGCTGCGCTTTTTGGTTCTCTTCGTCACTTAACTCAAAGAACGCAAAGCTATCGATGTTGAAAGTGAATTGGCCATCAGTACCTGGAGCTGGTGCACAGATGTAGTCTTTACCCGGCACTTTACCTGCCGCAGTAAATTCACCTTTCGCCCAGTCACCCATGATCTGCATTGCCGCTTCACCATTGATAACCATTGAAGTTGCGACGTTCCAATCACGACCCGGAGAGTTGCTGTCGATGTAATCACGCATCTTTTTGAACTTGGTGAACACTTCCACCATTTTGTCGCCAGATAAAACATCCATATCCAGATCAACAAACGCTTTGTTGTAGTCTTCACTGCCTAGTACATCAAGTGCTACAGCTTCGAATACCGTCGCGTCTTGCCAAGGTTGACCACCGTGAGCCAGTGGAATGAAGCCAGCTGCTTTAATCTTATCTGCGGCAACAAAAAATTCATCTAACGTAGTTGGAACCGTCACGCCTGATTTTTCTAAAACAACAGGGTTCGCCCAAAGCCAGTTAACACGGTGAACGTTGACAGGAACCGCCACATATTCGCCATCCCACTTCATCACTTTAGTGACCACTTCTGGCAGTAGCTCATCCCATTGTTCTTGTTTCGCCGTTGCATCGAGAGACGTTAGAAAACCTAAACCACCCCACTCTTGAATATCATGACCTTTGATCTGCGCGGCAGATGGAGGATTGCCCGACACTGCTCGAGTTTTCAAAACAGTCATCGCACTTTCACCGCCGCCACCAGCAACAGCGAAATCTTTCCAAGTATGGCCTTGTTCTTCAATCATCTCTTTCAGTACCGCTGCGGATTTCGCTTCGCCACCGGCAGTCCACCAATGAAGCACTTCCACTTCACCAGCTTGAGAAAATGTTGAGGCAGCAAGAAGAGATAGAGTAAGTAGGGTTTTATTGATTTTCATTATTATCTTCCATGTTTTAGCGGACTCGACGCCCGGTTCAATAAAGAGTCTACTTATTTTGATTTTTAGGATTGAAACAAAAGGTAAGCCCTATGTAACACAATTGTTACATTACACTTCTAGGCCTGTTGGGATATAGACTTTGGCTTCTAAGCCACCTTGAGAGGAGTTGCGAATAATGAGATCTCCGCCGTGTCCATGCAGGATATTTCGGCAGATCCCGAGGCCAAGACCGTGTCCTTGATCATCCGTTGCTAACCTAAAGTAAGGTTCAAAAACCAGCTCAAGCTTGTCTTCTGGAATGCCATTTCCGCTGTCTTGAATGGTCACGACCACCCAAAGATCATCACCGCTGATTTCAACAACTGCTGAGGAACCATACTTAACCGCGTTATCGATTAAGTTGGTCAGTACACGCTTTATCGCCAGTGGTTTAGCGACCAATGGTTCAATGACGACCGGCTCGAACTCAACCTTTGTCTGATACTGGTTATGCGATTCAATCACAGCAAGCACCATTTCGTTGAGGTCAATAATGGCATTGTTCTCGTGTAGATCTGTGTCTCTTACCGCTTGCAAAGCACCTTTAACCATCATCTCAAGCTCATCAAGATCTTTGTTGAATTTGTCTTTCTTTACTTCACTCTCCAACAACTCTGCACGCAATCTAAGCCGTGTTATTGGTGTCTTTAAGTCATGGGAGATTGCCGAGAAAAGGTGCTCTCGGTCGGCAACATAGCGACGAATCCGTTGCTGCATGCGATTGAAGGCTCGGGTTGCGGTGACCAGTTCAGTCGCCCCTTCTTCTTTCAGTTGGGGTTGCTGAATGTCCATACTCATCTCATTGGCGGCTCTTGCTAATTTTTTAAGAGGGCGCACTTGGCGACGAATCATCAAGTAAGTCAAAACCAAAAGAATGAGTGTCGAGGAAACTAAGAAGATCACTTGCTCACGACCGAGAATCGTATCGTCGAGTTTGACGTAAGGCGCCGGCAACAACGCGGCGATATACACCCATTCATGACTGGCTAGTTCTATCTGAACAACCAGAATAGGAGGATTAAGAGGTTCTAAGGTTAATGTGTGATGTGCCCACGATCGCGGGAGATCGCTCAAGTAAATGTCATTTTTAAGCAAACGAAGATGTTCAGGGCGAGAGAAATCAACACGAACTGATTCGACTTTATTGAGCTTGCTACTCAAAACACTTTCTATAGCTTCAATCGAAGCGGTTTTTAAGCGGGTATCGGGGATCGGCTCAACAATCAAAGCCTCTTTATTGAAAGAGACGAAAAAGCGCGTACCGCCCATATTGCGGATCTGATCTAATACGATATGACGATATTTGACGGGTAGAGACTGAAAGAAAGTCACTGTCGAGGCAAACATGTTCGCCATGCTCTCGGAGGCAGAACGAATCCCTTCCAACTCTTTGTGTTTGGATTCACTATACCAAATAGACGTTGCGATACCTTGAGCAATCACCACGGCTAACAAGGTCAGCAGCAAGGTTCTTGCGACCAAGGAGTTTGGTTTTAATCGACTCAACCAGATCATAGGAAATACTTCATTGGCAAGGTGTTCATTAACGGCACTTGATTATCAGTGTTCATACTGAACAGGCACAGCGAGAATATAGCCATTACCGCGCATGGTTTTGATGTAGTGAGGATACTTGCCACTGTCGCCCAGCCGACTTCTCAGGCGACTAAGCTGCACATCAATACCACGTTCAAAAGGCAACGCTTCACGGCCTCTGGTCGCGAATGAGATAGTGTCACGGTCAAGAACTTCGTTGGGGCGAGTTAAGAACAACATCAACAGAGAAAAATCACTGCCCGACAAATCCATTTCTTCCGAGTTTTCATTGTGGGAAATTCGATGCGCTAAGGTATCAAGCGTCCAATCACCAAAAATAATCTGCTTTGGCAATGCATCACTTGGCTTATCATCCACCACTTGAACGCGGCGTAATAACGCTTTGATACGAGCCATTAACTGACGAGGGCTAAATGGCTTGGCAATATAATCATCGGCACCAATTTCTAAGCCGATAATTTGGTCGGTTTCATCCGATACCGCAGTCAGCATGATGATAGGCACATTCGATTGCTTACGGACGCGTTGACACAGGGTAAAACCATCGTCACCGGGTAGCATCACATCCAGCAGAATTAGATCTGGATAACCTTGGTTTTGCAGATGAGCTTCTAGTTCAACACCATCTCCCACCGAAGAAACATCGAAACCAGATTTTGTGAGGTACTCTTCCAGCAGCTCGCGGATTTCTTGATCATCATCCACCACGAGAATTCGAGTATTTGTTGGCATCGCCCAAACCTATTAAATTTACAACTTATTCACATAGTGTATAGGCTGGCCGATTGTTTGATTATTGACATGTTTGTAAAGTTAGAAGAACGAACAGATAAAGATCACAACTTAGTGACCTCTACCTGAATCTTTAGGGCTTAATCCGCTATTGGTTGGTTATGAAGAGCAGCTGATCTCCATCGCTTTGCCCCACTCAGGAGGTAGAGCCGCCAGGTGTTCATAATCCGGGTGTTCCGCATAAGGGTCTGCAAGTACCACCATCAAAGCGTCAATATCGCTGCTATCACCACGCTCTGCTTTGTCTATCGCTAGCTGAGCTAGGTAGTTTCTGAGGATGTATTTCGGATTTACCTGCCTCATCTTTTCGCAGCGCTCTACCACTGAACTCTCTTCTAATTCGCAGCGTTGTAGGTAGTTATCTACCCACAGTTTTGCTGCCTCTCGGTCGATAACCAAATCAATCACGTCTTGCGGCTGCAAGGTATCCAAGTTCGACAACGTTCGAAAAAACCTTGGGTAGTCGACTTTGTTTTGCGACATCAGCTCGAACATAGATTCGAACAAACGACTGTCGCCTTCTTGTTTCGAAAGCAGCCCCAACTTACGACGCATCATCTGACTAAAGTAACCGTTCATTTGCGGTTCGTACTGCTCTAAAGCGGCCTCTAAGTCGACCTTATCCACCAGCGGAGAAAGTGAGTGAGCTAGTGCAGACAGGTTCCATAAACCTATTCTCGGTTGCTGGTTAAATGCGTAGCGCCCTTGATAATCCGAGTGGTTACAGATCAATCTTGGGTCATATTCGTCAAGAAATGCGAATGGGCCATAATCGAATGTTTGCCCGATGATCGACATGTTATCGGTGTTCATCACGCCATGAGCAAAACCATTCGCTTGCCACAACGCGACCATTTCCGCAGTGCGATCGACAATTTCATTAAACATGGCAGCGTAGGGCTTCTCTTGATCAAGGCATTTCGGGAAGTGCCATTCAATCACTTTATCAGCCAGTAGTTTATGTTCTGCCACCTGATTGGTATAAAACAGATGTTCAAAGTGACCAAATCGAATGTGAGATTCTGCAGCACGCACCAATAATGCTCCCCACTCTTGCTTCTCACGATAAACTGGCGTGTCACTGGTCATCATGGCTAATGCACGTGTGGTTGGGATATTGAGCCCCGCCATCGCTTCGCTACACAAATACTCACGAACCGTTGATCGAATAACAGCGCGTCCATCACCCATACGAGAATATGGCGTTTTACCGGCACCTTTGAGGTGTAAATCAAACGTTTCGCCACTTTTCGCGACAACTTGAGCTAATAACAGCCCTCTTCCATCACCTAAATCCGGATTATAAGAACCAAACTGGTGGCCTGCGTATTTCATTGCTACAGGCGAAAACTGCTCAGGTTCAACATTGCCAGATAACGTTTCAAGCAACTCTTCTGAAGCATCATCAAATGACGGAAAGCCGAGTTCATCCGCAAGCTTATGGTTCCATGCGAGCCATTGAACATTGTTTAGCGGTGTAGGTTGAATTGGGGTATAGAACAGTCGAGGTAATGCAGTAAATCGATTGTTAAATGAAATAGAATCCCAGACAGACATGAGAGATACACTGTAGATAAAAGATAACTTAAGATTATCACAGTTTCGTAACAACTTCAGAAGTGCGATGGTGCTCGTTTATAGAGATAAGGTGACAAACCTGTCCACAGGAAGAAGGTAGTGACTTAAGGCAAGAAGTGACAACGAGAAAGTGGCAACTAGAAGTAAATTATTGGGGGAAGCTTGCTAGAAGAAGATGACTAAGAAAAAGTTAAGTGGCTAGCCTGATGAGAAAAGCCACATTTATAAGAGAAAGAGTTCTGACTTTGAAGACTTTTTAACAAGTGATTTCATAATAAAAACTAAAAATATAGAGCCATAAAGCTGACTACATTAGAGCAAGAATACCCACTAGAGAAAGGGTAGAGAAAATCCAAGTACGACTGATTACGCCAAAGTTACTGTGTTGAATCATTTCTTGATGCTGCATATGTCTCTCCTTGAGAACGTGATGGTGTAACTACAATATATCGGCTTTTCGCCAAAAGCAGCAAGCATATTAATATTAACCTTTTATGACAGCATCAAGAATATTCTGTAATCATTCACTTCTCAGATAAAACAGAAAGTTATGCTCGACTGGTCGTCGAAAGCAGTGCACCAGCCCCAATAAAGACGCCTCCAGTAACACGATTAAAGACCTTAGCTCGGCCTTTCGCAAACAACCAATTTGACGACTTCGCGCCCAAGTAGGCATACACCAGTAACCAAGACAATTCCATCACTGCGAAGGTCAAAGCAAACACAGTAAACTGCGGGATCAGAGCGATCGATGGGTCAATAAATTGAGGAAAAAGTGCGGTAAAAAACAAGATAGCTTTGGGGTTACTCGCGCCAACAATAAAGCCACTTAGGTAATGCTGCGCAGCACTTTCTTTGACAGATTGAGCACCGCCTTGTTGATCCGGTAACTTGTCATAATCTTGTTGGTTAGAGCGCAGAGATTTCCAGCCGAGGAAGATAAGGTAAGCCGCACCAGTCCATTTTATGACATTAAATACCACTTCAGACGAAGCAATAATTACCCCTAGCCCGGTAAACGATAAGGTTAGAATGCCAGTAATCGCAGTTAAGCTGCCCAACGCGGTAAATATCGATAATTTAAAGCCAGATTGCACACCTTTGGTCATGCACAATAAAGAACTTGGGCCTGGTGATGCCGTTAAGATCAGCACCGCTAATAAATAATAAATCCATGTATCAAAGCTCATCGTGAATCCTCCTTAACTCACTAAAACGACTAAATATTAAACACCAATATGTAATAAGCCCTCATATTAATCAACTAAATATTGTACTTAACGTCTTCGATATGAATACAAACATCTTTAATCTAGGCAATAAAAAACGCCATGCAGCAATGCATGGCGTTTAAACAAAACGTTTCAAATCGAACGTCTTACTAGATTTCAGGTTCTAAGCTTACAGCCCTAAGAGAGGGGCACTAACCTAATAATTGAAACCTAGTCTTTGTAGATAGAGAACTCATCAGCGCAAGCAACAAGCTGCTCACGAGTGATCATGAATACGCCATGACCACCGTTAGAGAATTCAATCCAAGTGAATGGAATCTCTGGGTACTGATCCATCATATGAACCATTGAGTTACCTACTTCACAGATAAGAATACCATCATCAGTTAGGTATTCTGGTGCGTTAGCTAAGATGCGACGAACCAATTTCAGACCGTCTGTACCCGCAGCTAGGCCAAGTTCTGGCTCGTGAGTAAACTCATCAGGCAGGCTGTTCATATCTTCTTCGTCCACGTAAGGTGGGTTAGATACGATCAGGTTGTATTTCTCTTTTGGCAAATCACGGAAAAGATCTGAACGGATTGGGAACACTTGTTGCTCCATGCCGTGATCTTGAACGTTCTGCTCTGCAACTTGCAATGCGTCTGTAGAGATATCAATCGCATCTACTTCAGCGTCAGGGAATGCGTGAGCACAAGCAATAGCGATACAACCGCTACCCGTACACATATCCATGATGCGAGTTGGCTCTTCAGTTAACCAAGGTTGGAATTGAGCTTCGATCAGCTCACCAATTGGAGAACGAGGCACAAGAACGCGCTCATCAACGAAGAACTCAAGGCCACAGAACCAAGCTTTGTTCGTCAGGTAAGCCGTTGGTGTACGATCATTAATACGCTTGATCACACGCTCAACGATACGCAGACGTTCACTGCTCGTTAGACGAGAGTTCATTACATGCGAAGGAACATCAATCGGCAGATAAAGAGTAGGTAAGATAAGTTGTACTGCCTCATCCCACGCGTTATCAGTGCCGTGACCATAAAATAGGCCAGCTGCGTTAAAGCGGCTAACAGTCCAACGAATCACATCTTGAAGCGTGTGTAGTTCTGATACCGCTTCTTCTACAAAAATCTTATCCAAAATTGTCTCCGAAAAGCGCTACAATACTGCTAATTACGTTTCTAATTAGAATTCATAACCTGATGAGCAAAAAAGACACCGACTTCGATGACGATTTCGCCCTATTCAACGATGCAGTAAAGGGCGTTAAAAAGTTGCAACAGGATACCATAGTCCAGCAGCCAAAAAGAAATGCCAAGCAAAAAGAAATTACTCGAACGGCAAGACAAGCGAGTGATAGCGAGTTTTATTTCTCGGATGAGTTCATTCCGCACCTTAGTGAAGACGGCCCAACGCGTTATGCGCGTGATGATGTCTCTAAATATGAGGTGAAGCGCCTGCGTCGCGGTGTCTACGTGCCAGACGTGTATCTTGATATGCATGGTATGACTCAGCAAGAAGCCAAACGTGAGCTTGGCGCGATGATTGCGCACTGCGTAAAAGAGAGCGTGGCGTGTGCCTGCGTTCAACACGGTATCGGCAAACACATCCTTAAACAGAAGGTACCTTTGTGGTTAGCACAGCACCCAGATGTGATGGCTTTCCACCAAGCGCCGTTAGAGTTTGGCGGCAATGGCGCACTATTGGTTCTATTATCGATTCCTGAGAAATAATTCTGGTTAACGAATTCTCTCTCACCAAAAAACAACAAAGGGCATCCCAATCATATTGAGATGCCCTTTCTATTTGTCTTCAACTTTGCCATCCGACAGAGTTCAACGAGCTTATGGATTGATGTTCCAAAGCAACTCTCCTTTTTGTGTCTCAAGGTTGAAGTCGATACACGCTAGGCCCGAAGTGGGAAACATAGGCGGCGCCATGCCTGTTGCAAACTCTGCCGTTAGGTAGCCCACTAGAGGTAAATGAGAAACAAATAAAATGGTCTCTAGTTTTTCTACTTCAGCCATTGCTAAGGTCAAATCAAACACATCGTCGGACATTCCATAAGGCGTAATATCATCACAGGTTTCAACTTTCTTTCCAGAAAACGCCTGAGAGATCTCTAACCACGTTTCTTGTGCCCTTAAATATGGGCTCACCAGCACTTTATCGAATTGACTAATCCCCTGCTCATTTGCAGCTTGTGCCACTGCAAGAGAAGCCATTTTCCCGCGCTTGGTCAACGCTCGTTCTGCATCCGAGTTCGCAAAATGTTCTGCTTCACCGTGGCGCATAATGAATATTTTCATGTTCAATCCTGTCTTCGTAACATGTCGAAAGTCGATATATCCCATATATCAGCGAAACGCTACTTAGGTTTGGCTCTCAATCCAGAGAAACCGCAGTCAATATAAATAATTATATCAAGTCACTTGCCAAAGAGTTCGACTTTCTTAACAATCTTGTTAAAAGAAAATAAATTACTGATAAAAATCGATAAAAGTGATTTAGAAATCGCCAAAAAGCACTTCATATCCCAAAATATGATCACAAGGTTTGCACGCCGAATCATCGGGTACATAATTTAAAAACCACCTTCTCTGGAGATGCTCCTGTGCACTTAAGCCCAAATGATGAACATCAATACCGCTACATAACCTTAAATAACGGGTTACGTGTACTGTTAGTTCAGGACCAAAATGCTCAAAAAGCAGCAGCCGCATTAGCCGTCAATGTGGGGCATTTTGATGACCCTACAGACCGAGAGGGTTTAGCTCACTACTTAGAGCATATGCTATTTTTAGGAACTGAAAAGTATCCAAAGGTCGGAGAGTTCCAAAGTTTTATCAGCCAGCATGGCGGCAGCAACAATGCTTGGACAGGAACAGAGCACACCTGCTTCTTTTTTGATGTTGAATTGAATGCCTTTGAAACCGCACTCGATCGCTTCAGCCAATTTTTTACCGCTCCCCTGTTCAACGAAGAAGCGTTAGACAAAGAACGCCAAGCCGTTGATTCCGAATACAAGATGAAACTCAACGACGACTCACGACGCTTGTACCAAGTTACCAAAGAACTGGTGAATCACAATCACCCATTCTCGAAGTTTTCTGTCGGTAATATCGATACGTTGGGCGACAGAAATGGCGAGACGATTCGACAAGAGATCTTGGCTTTCCACCAGCAACAATACTCTGCTGACTTAATGACGCTGACGCTTTCTGGCAATCAGTCATTAGATGAGATGCAAAGCTGGGTTGAGGATCGCTTTAGCTCGATCACCAATCACAACCTACAAGGCAAAAAGGTTGAAGTACCGATTATCGGCGAGTTAAGCACGGGCGTACAAGTCCGCGTTGAACCAATTAAAGAAGTACGCAAACTGATCTTAACCTTCCCAATGCCAAGCATGGACGAACACTACGGCGTTAAGCCATTGTCGTTCTTTGCCCACCTTTTAGGTTACGAAGGTGAAGGCAGTTTGATGATGCAACTCAAAGAGAAAGGCTGGATAACATCTCTCTCTGCAGGTGGTGGCGCGAGTGGCAGTAACTACCGTGATTTCACAGTCAGTTGCTCGTTGACCATTGAAGGTTTAACCAAAACCGATAACATCATCCAAGCGATATTTCAGTACATCAAGTTAGTCGAGCAACAAGGCATAGAGGAGTGGCGCTACCTAGAAAAACGCGCCGTTCTTGAGTCTGCTTTCCGCTTTCAAGAGCCAGCAAGACCGCTTGATGTCGTCAGCCATCTCGTTATCAACATGCAACACTATCAAGAGCAAGATGTGGTGTATGGCGATTACAAAATGTCGCATTTCGATGACGAATTACAGCGTTCTTTGCTGCCTTACTTAACCGTCGACAACATGCGTGCGACCATTGTTGCTCAGGGATTCGAATATAACAGAGAAGCGAAGTGGTACTTTACGCCCTATTCAGTCACACCTTTTAGCACTGAACAAATCCAATGCTTTACGTGTATTAACCCGGGTTGGCAGTTTGAGCTCCCAAGCAAAAACCCGTTTATTTGCTACGATCTAGACCCGACTGAACTCGAAGGTGACGCTAAGTTCCCACAACTGTTAGAAGAGCTCGATGGCTTTAAGCTATGGCATCTGCAAGACCATCAATTCCGAGTGCCAAAAGGTGTGGTGTATGTTGCTATCGATAGCCCGCACTCGGTCGCTAGCCCAAGAAATATCGTTAAAACACGCTTGTGCGTAGAAATGTTCTTAGATTCGCTGGAAAAAGATACCTATCAGGCTGAAATCGCCGGAATGGGCTATAACATGTACACCCATCAGGGCGGGGTAACACTTACTCTGTCTGGGTTTAGCGAGAAGCAACCACAGCTGCTCAATATGATTCTTGAACGTTTCCAAGCACGCGACTTTAGTCCAACACGCTTCGAAACCATCAAGCATCAATTGATCAGAAACTGGAACAACGCGTCGCAAGATCGCCCTATTTCGCAGCTGTTTAATGCAATGACAGGGATACTTCAGCCAAATAACCCTCCCTATTCCGTGTTAATTGAAGCGCTGGAAACGATAGAAGTCGATGAGCTATCTTCTTTTGTCCAAGCTATCTTGGCAGAACTACACGTAGAAATGTTTGTGTATGGCGACTGGATAAAAGCCGATGCACACAAGATGGCGGAAACGCTAAAAGATGCACTGCGTGTCCAAGATCAGGCTTACGAAGAGTCGCTACGGCCACTGATCATGTTGGGTGAAAACGGCAGCTTCCAGCGTGAAGTAGTCTGCAATCAAGATGATTCGGCGATCGTGGTTTATTATCAATGCCCTGATATTTCTCCTAAAAACATTGCGCTGTATTCATTGGCGAACCATTTGATGTCAGCCACCTTCTTCCATGAGATACGTACCAAGCAGCAGCTAGGTTACATGGTCGGTACTGGCAATATGCCGCTCAACCGACATCCCGGTATTGTATTGTATGTGCAATCACCTAACGCCGCCCCTGCTGACTTGTTAGCCTCAATAGATGAGTTTCTCAATGCCTTTTACATGGTGCTTTTGGAGCTTAACGACTATCAATGGCACAGCAGTAAACGCGGCCTTTGGAATCAAATTTCAACACCAGATACGACTTTGCGAGGACGTGCTCAGCGCTTATGGGTTGCGATAGGCAATAAGGATGTTGAGTTCAACCAGAGAGAGCGCGTATTGGAAGACCTTAAGGGGTTAACTCGCTCAGACATGATGCGTTTTGTGGTCAGCCAACTGAAACCACGCACTGCAAATCGTCTGATTATGCATGCTCACGGTAATGCTCATCATGAGGAAGATAAGCTGTCAGCAGGTGTAGAGATTGGCTCTATTGATGAGTTTCAGCTACGCCCGAAAGACACTGAGCTTGGTTGATAAAGCTGCAATGAAAATCATAAGGTTGATGTGAAAGCATCAACCTTTTTTATTAGGTGAAGCACAAAAGCAGATCTCCTATTACACTCCTTCGTCGCTTTAGGAGATGACGGTAGTTTTGATTGAGGTGTGTTTGACCGCCCTTCTAGTCAACGCAATAGATTACTTTTTATACCTCAATCGTTATTCCCAAGAAAGAGAAACGACCGAGTTGGAAATATCCCACACCAAGCCAAGACGGCCAGACAGAACACATCACTCTCCCACGTCATTCCCGAGAAGGAGGAACGACTGAATCGGGAATCTCCCACACCAAGCCAACGCTGCCAGACAGCACACATCACTCCCCCGTCATTCCCGAGAAGGAAGAATGACTGAGTCGGGAATCTCATTCCTTTCGCTAACCCATGAAACAAAAAAGCCCGCATCAATTGCTTGATACGGGCTTCTTAGTCAGTGAGTTAGAGAGTTACTTGTAGAAAGACTCACCCAAACCAGCGCGTGTCAGTAGGCCATCACAAGGCGCGAAACGATCACCGTACTTCTTAGCGAAGTCATTCATCATCTCAACCAGTGACTTAATACCGATTTGATCCATGTAGCGGAACGGACCACCTAGGAATGGAGGGAAACCGATGCCGAAAATCGCACCGATATCACCATCACGAGGGCTGCGGATAATGCCATCATCTAGACAACGAACCGCTTCATTCAACATAGGTAACACACAGCGCATCGCGATATCGTTATCGCTCAACTTAGGATCTGGTTGAAGCTTAAGCAGCTTGTAAACCGACTTATCGACTTCCTTCTTCTTCCCTTTGTAAGTGTAGAAACCTTTACCACTCTTACGGCCTTTACGGTTGTCATTCAAAAGAATGTCGAACACATCAGGGCCTTGAAAACGATCGCCAAGCTCATTCACCAGAATTGGAATGATCTTCGCACCGATATCAACGCCCACCTCATCTAATAAGGTGATAGGGCCAACCGGGAAACCGAAGTCCAATAATGTGCTGTCGAGCTTTTCAATCGGCTCGTTCGCTAGTAGCAAGTGTGCTGCTTCATTCATGTACGGAGCAAGAATACGGTTCACGTAGAAACCAGCCGTGTCTTTAACAACAATCGGCGTTTTGCCTTGCTTCTTCGCTAATGCTACAACCGTCGAAATCGTCTCTTCTGACGTAGTTTCATGAGGAATAACTTCAACCAGCGGCATTTTCTCTGCAGGGCTGAAGTAGTGAAGACCGACCACGTTTTCTGGTCGCAGTGCCTTCTCTGCAATCTTATGGATCGGCAATGATGAAGTATTCGTTGCGAAGATAGTCTCTGGCTTAGCATTGGCTTCGATGTCCGCAACCATTGATTGCTTAAGGTCGAGATCTTCAAATACCGCTTCAATCACCACATCAGTGTGATTAAAGCTAGTAAAGTCGATACCACCAGAAAGCTGAAGCATCTTACTTTCAAGACCCGCTCTGCTCAGGATGCGACGCTTACGTTGCTTACCGAACAACTTGAAGTTGTAGTTAAGCGCGTTCAGCACACCTTCATTTGATACGTCTTTAATGCGCACAGGCACTTTCGCTTTAGCAACGCTGACATGGCTGATGCCTGCGCCCATAAGACCGCCGCCAAGCACACCAACACGCTTAACCGCTTTTGGTTCTGCGTCTGCGCCGTGCTCTTTTTTCATTTCTGTGGTTGCAAAGAAAATCGAACGAAGGGCTTTAGATTCTGAAGTCATTACCAGTTCAGAGAAACGCTTCGCTTCATACTGAAGGCCTTTATCAAAACCGTTCTCAAGGCCGTAACGAATCACATCAAGAATCGCATCGGCTGCAGGGTAATTACCGCGTGTTTTCTGGTTAGTTTTCTTCGAAGCCTGTTCAAAAATAACCTTACGACCAAGACCCGTACGTGAAATAAGTTTCTCTTTGGTCGACGCTTGGCTTTTAGACGCAAGACGCTTACCTTTTTTTCCGCCTGAGTTCTTTTCAACAAAGCTCTTAGCGACTTCAAGCAAGATAGTTTCAGGCACGCAAGCATCGACAACACCAAGCGATTTCGCTTTCTTAGCGCGCAGTTGCTTGCCCGTTAGGATTAGGTCAAGAGATGGTAACAAACCGATAAGGCGAGGCAGACGCTGTGTACCGCCAGAGCCTGGTAACAAACCTAACTGTACTTCTGGCAGACCAAGACGAGTCTTATCTGAATCGGTACATACGCGGTAATCACACGCCAGTGCGAGCTCTAAACCACCACCTAAACATGGGCCGTGAATCGCTGCGACTACTGGGTACGGCAGTTCAGACAGAGTTTGGAACATCTCCTGCCCTTGGCGAGCCAGAGATTGCGCTTCGTCAGCCGTTTTACATGCATCAAGCATTCGTACATCAGCGCCAGCGATAAAGTTATCTGGCTTTAGTGAATGAACGATTAAGCCCTTAACTCGGCTCTGCTTTTCTTTTAGCTGCTCGAAGATGGCTTTCATTTCTTCAGCAAAAGCCGCTTGCAGCGTGTTCATTTTCTCGTTGGGCACATCAATCGCTAACCAAGCAATATCTTGCTCATCGATATTAAGAGTAAATGCTGTCGCTTTCTTTTTGGTTGATTCAGTCGCAGAGGTTGAATCTGGTTGAGCGACTGTTTCTTTTTCTGTTGTTGCATCAAGAGTCGTAGACATTATTCTACCTCCAAGATCATTGCTGCACCTAAACCACCAGCCGCACACGCTGTGTTCAGTGCTAAGCCGCCACCGCGACGTTTCAGTTCACGCAGTGTTTGAGTCATCATGCGTGCGCCAGTCGCTGCAAACGGGTGTCCGTAAGCAATCGAGCTACCCAGCACGTTGAACTTCTCCATATCAATCCCACCGATCGCTTTATCGCGGCCAAGATTCTTCTGTGCGAACTCATCGCTCGCGAACATTTTAACGTTAGCCAAAACTTGGGCAGCGAATGCTTCGTGCATCTCGATCAGTGTTAAGTCTGACAACTCTAAACCGGTGTTCTTCAATACTTGAGAGGTCGCGTAAGTCGGGCCCATCAGCATATCTGTTTCAACACCAATAGCTGAGAACGCATAACCACGAATATAACCAAGCACTTCTAAGCCTAGTTCTTTCGCTTTACCTTCGCGCATCAACATAACCGCAGCGCCGCCATCAGTCAGCGGCGTAGCATTGGCTGCCGTTACACTGCCGTACTTTCTATCAAAAGCAGGACGCAGCTTAGCGTAACCTTCAACCGTTGAGTCGTGGCGAATGTTGTTGTCTTCCGCTAGATACTTTTTGTAAGGCGACGGGAATGCCGTCATCACTTCGTCTTTAATCTTGCCTTCTTTCCATGCTTGAGAAGCCAAAGAGTGAGAACGGTGAGCAAGTGCATCTTGAGCTTCGCGAGTAATACCATGCGTCTTAGCCATTTGCTCAGCCGTTTGTCCCATGGATAAACCGGTCGAATATTCAGCAACTGCAGGTGGTACTGGCATCAAATCTTTTACTGAAAGCGTTTTAAGAATCTTCAGCTTTTGACCCATAGTTTTCGTTTTGCTCAGCGCTAATAGATTTGCCGCTAACTTTTTCGATACACCGATAGGCAATACAGAAGAAGAGTCCGCACCGCCTGCAATACCGACATCAATCGTGCCAGCCATAATGCTTTCAGTCACGTTAACTGCCGCTTGGAAGCTGGTCGCACATGCTCGTGTGACACTGTAGGCATCGGTATTGATGTCCATGCCTGTGCCCAACACGATTTCACGCGCAATATTCGGCGCTTCTGGCATTTGCACGACTTGGCCGAACACAACTTGTTCGATAAGCGCAGGATCGACA
This sequence comes from Vibrio sp. 10N.261.46.A3, assembly GCF_041472995.1. NCBI lineage: Bacteria > Pseudomonadati > Pseudomonadota > Gammaproteobacteria > Vibrionales > Vibrionaceae > Vibrio > Vibrio sp. 10N.261.46.A3. Next base: position 78,639 of record NZ_JBFRRH010000083.1, read on the forward strand.
TTCGTTCTTGCAAGCATTTCGCTCACAACCATTTTGCCTAGGTCAACCGCAGGCACTTGGCTAAATTCTGTACTCTGACGAGCGAATGGGGTTCGTAATCCAGCGACAACGGCAACACGTTCTCCAGAACGCGTTTTGACTTCCTGTTTGCCCATGGTTTCTCCTTAAAGTTAAGAGGTCTGACCTGAAGCATTGTAAAGAAGTTGTTAATTAAATCAAACGGGCGTTTAAATAAACGTGATACGAGTATCTCACTGTTTGAAAATATAACTGCACATTCAGGCGAACCTTTTTGGGGGAAAGGTTGTCGTAAGAGACTAAACTATTGTAAGCCAGGACTGCTATCGCAATGTAGAGAATGGTTTTCTTGAGGCAAAAAAAAACCACACAAAGCTGTGTGGTCGGAATGTATATAAAGCAATTAACTTAGCGCCAATTGAAATAATCAGTTTCCTGATTAGGAGAAAGTAAAGTCAGCCTTCAAAAGGAAGTGTCGTCTTGCTCAACATGCTAGCCACGAATGACTAACTAGACGACAAGGTGTACTATAACGGGTTCGAGGCCTTAGATTTTGAAGTAGATCAATTTTAATGTGATTTTACGATTTCCTGCCGATCGTTAGCTCTAAAAATATAAAAACGAAGCACAACGTATAGAGGACAGCTATACGCAGAGCAATTATGGAGGCTCGTGTGTCAATAATAAAAATGTTTGGAAAGAAAACAGCCAAGCGTCCGGTCAACTCTGATATGGACAAACAAAGAAAATACGAAGCACTCGTGCGTGCCTATCATCGTGACCTCTTTCGCTACGCCTATTGGTTATGCAAAGACAAAAGCATTGCCGAAGACTTAGTTCAAGAAACTTGCCTTCGTGCATGGAAATCACTCGATAGCCTTCAAGACGAAAAAGCCGCTAAATCTTGGCTGATTACTATCTTGAGACGCGAGAACGCTCGACGTTTTGAACGCAAACAGTTTGATCTGGTTGATATCGACGATCACGGTAACGATGCTAGTGTCAGTGATGACCCGCACCATCAGCATCAGTGGTTGCAAGCCCAGATCATGAAACTTGAAATTGATTACCGTGAACCTCTCTTCTTGCAAGTGATTGGTGGTTTTAGTGGTGATGAGATTGCCGATATTCTCGATCTCAACAAAAACACGGTGATGACACGTTTATTCAGAGCTCGAAATCAGTTGAAAGAGCTGTTGGATACAGAAGAGGCAGAGAGGGGGCAACATAATGGATGATTTGGAATTTCGTCGTCGTGTATTGTCGGAACCTAAACAACGTACACAAGATATTGTTGATGCGGCCGCGAATAGCGAAACCAATAGTAACTTCTTAGACGATGTACTAGCGCTTGATAAACAGATCCACTCTGCGATGAATGTGGATGTGCCAGACGATCTTGCTGATCGTATTCTGTTCAATCAGACCTCAAGCGAAGAAAGCAAAGTAGTAAGGCCTACGTTTGCGAGACGAGCAATGGCAATGGCTGCCTCGGTGGCGTTTGTTGCTGGTTTATTAGTTGGTCAAGTGAATTGGGGAAATGCATTCGTTTCACCTGCGCAAGCTAGTTTAGTTGATACGGCGATGAAGCATGTTGTTGATGAGAAGAGCTTTGTTAGTAACATCGATGAACAGGTCACATCGCAGCAGATCAACGCAAAAATGAATCCATTTGCTTTTCAGTTTGATGATGCTTTCCCTTACCACGTCTATTACCTAAACCACTGTGGCTTTGGTAAATCCAACGCAGTACATATGGTCTTCCAAGGCGCAAAAGGTAAAGTAACACTGTTTTTAACTGGTATTCCAACAGACAAACCTATCGACTTTGATGAAAAAGGCATGTCCGGCTCGGTAACACCCGTCGATGGTAGCAGCTTAATCCTTGTGGGTGAAAATGGTGAGGATGTTTCCAAAATCGCCGAAAAGCTGACAAAAATGATCAAACCAATGAGCTAATTCGCTCTCAAAGCCCCGTCACAAAAGGCCCAGCAATTATATCACTGATATTGCTGGGCTTTATTTATAAATAAACCGCAAAACCATTCACTCGACCAATACCTCTAGAGTTAAAACTCTAAAAAACAGCATTTCGCACCATTTTCGTGCCAGATAGGCGTCATTTCCATAATTTTCCACTCAAAATTCCCAATGGTCGGATTTGTATATCGTATACTTGCGAATAGGATCAGCCACCATTGAGCAATTGCTCAAATTAATCGCCCTGTAGAGGCGGATATATAAAGGAATAAATGAATGACTACCAACAACACGCGTCTGTTTAAAAAGTCTCTTTTAGCAGTAACAATTACACTGGCGTCTTCGCAAGCGATGGCAGCAGGTTTCCAACTTAACTCGCAATCAGCAACTGGCCTTGGCCGTGCTTTTGCTGGTGATGCAGTTATCGCAGATAATGCTTCTGTTATGGCTCGTAACTCAGCAGCAATGGCTTTGTTTGATTCATCTCAGTTTTCTGCTGGTATCAACTATATCGAGACTGACATCGATGTTACAAACGTAAAAGCAGGCGGCACAGTGCCTGTCGATAGCGCAAACAATAGCAGTGGTACTCCGGTTCCTAATATCTACTATATCCACCGACTAAATGACCAATGGGCACTAGGTGCTGGTATTTACTCTAACTTCGGTACAACCAATAATTTTGATAGCAGCTTTGGTTCAAGTAGCGCTCTAGGTGGCGCACACACTGGCCTATCAGCATATGGTGGTACTACTGAAATCAAAAGTATCAACTATGCACTATCGGCTTCATACCGTGTGAATGAGCAATTCTCTGTTGGTGCCGGTTTAGATATTATTCAAGGTAGCGGTAAACTAGAGCGTAACTACACAAAAACCGACTTAATCACAGGTAACACTAGTACAACTAATCTAGCATCTATCGATGCAGATGGTATTGGTTTAGGTTGGAATATTGGCGCGGTATATGAAGTAGACTCAGCAAACCGCTTTGGACTTTCTTACCATTACAGCCCTGAAATTGAAGCAGATGGCGACATGACTTTAGGTGGGGCACTTCCACTAGATACGTTATACCTATCGTTACCAAGCATGGCTGAATTCTCTGGTTACCATGAGATTAAAGATACTAAGTTTGCAGTTCACTACTCTGTTCAGTGGATTGGCTGGAACACATTTGACACTCTAGAAGCAGACTCTGTTGCTGGTAAGCAAGAAATTGGTAACTACCAATGGCAAGACGGTTGGCACTACGCAATCGGTGGTACTTACTTCCTGAACGATGCTTGGACTCTGCGCGCTGGTTACATGTATGACACTGCAGCTCAAGATAAAGTAACTTCGATTTCTGTTCCTGATTCTGACCGTCAATGGTTCTCTGCAGGTTTCACATACGCATTCCAACAGCAGCATACTGTTGACTTTGGCTTTACTTACCTACTAGGTGAAGATGTAGATGTAACTGAAGGTGGCGGTGCTCTAACAGCAACTACTCACGCAGACGCTATCTTAGCTGGTATCCAATACAGCTACAGCTTCTAATATAAGCTAATAAGTAATCCCCAAAGGGTCGCATTATGCGACCCTTTTTTATTGCCTAAACCACTGAACCACATCAATTTAAGCTTACAACTGTAGCCTGCAAGGACAATATATGACTACAAGTGTACGCTCAAATTTCGCAACACAGCCGATACATTTAGATTATTTCTCTAATAATTAAACACATTTACTCATTAAATCCCTAAAACACTGTTTTATTCGGATTTCATTTTTAAAGTAATGACTCTAAAAGTAGAATCACGCCACTAAATACTTATGATTCAGCGAACATAATAATGAAAATGAATAAGACTCTTCTATCTGCTGCAGTGGCAGTTGGACTACTTTCGACTTCTACCGTAACTCACGCGGCAGGCTTTCAACTAGCAGAATACTCAGCAACAGGCCTAGGCCGCGCATACGCGGGTGAAGCAGCAATGGCTGACGGTGCAGACGCACAATGGCGTAACCCTGCTATGCTGACTTACCTAGAAGGCACACAAGTTTCTGTTGGTGGTATCTACGTTAACCCTAACATTGATGTTAAAGGTGAAGTAAACCACGCCCACCCTGCGATAGGTACAAGCCAAGCATCTTCAAACGATTTCGCAGATGACGCTATTATCCCGAACCTTTACATTTCTCACCGTTACAACGAGAAGTTTGCTATCGGTTTTGCATTTGGCACAAACTACGGCATGGAAACCAACCTAGGTGATGATTTCAATGCTTCTCACTTCGGCAATGAAGCAAGCGTAATCACTAAAGAAGCTAACCTAAACTTTGCTTATCAAGTAGTTGAGCAAGTAAGTGTTGGTGGTGGTATTCGCTATGTGATGGGTGAAGGTAGCTTTGGCGCGACAGCTCCTGCAAAGAATGCTGTTGGAGTAAATCCAAGTACTGGCGCACCAATCTCTGTCCCTGCAGGAACAACACTGAAATACATGGAAGGTGATGATACAGCATGGGGTTGGCAAGTAGGTACAGCATGGCAGATCAACGAGAACAACCGTATCGGTTTTGCCTATAAATCTGAGGTTGAACTCAAATTAGAAGGTCATGCTGAAGGTATGGGCTTTGGCATGATGACACCCGGTCAACGTGACAATGGCCATATGATGTTAGCACTTCCTGCAACAGCTGAACTTGCAAGCTTCCACCAGTTAACGGAAACATTGGCAGTTCATGCAAGCTTTAACTGGACTGACTGGAGTTCTTTCGAAAAACTACAAGCAGAATTAAACACATACGGCAGCCAAACAGTTAAAGTGGAAAATTGGGAAGATAACTACCGCCTTGCTTTAGGTGCAACTTACCAAGTTGACCCAAAACTGGCTCTACGTACTGGTGTGGCTTACGATACTTCGGCTGTTAGTAACAAAAACCGTACTATTACAATCCCAGAAACTGACCGCACTTGGTTAAGCATTGGTGCGGGTTACCAATGGTCTGAACAACTTTCATTAGACGCGGGCTTTACTTACATCATTGCTAAAGATGCTCCAATCACTGAGTCACGTGGTTATAAATCTGACGATGTTGCGGAAGCTGTTGGTGGCCAATTTGTTGGTACAACAACAGGTAATGTTTGGCTAGTGGGTATCCAAGCTAACTACCGCTTCTAATCTGTTTGACTTAATATAAAGTAACAAACATTAAAAAGGCTCGATGTTGTTATCAACATCGAGCCTTTCTTTTATCGATAGTTTAAATCTTGTTTCTAGTAATCTTCTAGATAACCATCGATGAAATCTTCCTCTTCAAGGTCGACCTCTTCAGGTTCAATTTCGGCTTTGAAATCACGACGTTGAATGTAAACATCACGCGTTAATGCATATGGATCAGGAGAGTTATCCAACAGCGCTTCTTGTGATACTAACTGAGCACGTGTTTCCATGCCTTCAAATGCCCACTTGCCTAAGCTAGCCCAGAAATTCAAGAACGACAGAGGCACATACAAGCCATCGACGGTTTCAGTCACTTCGCGCGTTGTCAGTGGACCATAACCCGGCACCATGAAGTACGGACCATTCCCTACCCCGTAATGACCAATCGCATCAGAGAACGACTTATCATCGTACTTGGTAATCCCAGCTTCGCTAGCAATATCGATTAAGCCTAACAAACCAATCGTTGAGTTAATCCAAAAACGATTGAAATGGTCGAGTGCTTTTTCACCGTTGCCCATAATAAGGTTATTCACCATGCTTGATGGTTCGTCTAAGTTGGCTAGAAAATTGGAGATACCAGAACGTACTGGCACTGGGGTGTAGTCAACATAAGCGAGGGAAACAGGACGAACTAAATAAGGATCTAGATATTCGTAGTTGATATCCCACATCGCGCGGTTGAAGCCTTCAAAAGGATCATTCGGGTGGGACTCTTCGACGTATTCAGAGGTTTCGAGGTTATCATCGTTAACACTTTCGTCCGGTGCACTTGAACACCCAACCGTTAAGCTTGCGATAAAAAGTAAACTCGAGAGTCTTAAAACACTGACAGACATATCACCTTTTCCATAAGGAATTCAAATAATAAAAAAGGCCAGCAATCGCTGGCCTCAATTGTTTGGCTAAGTCTATACCGTTTATCTGCAAATCGGAATAGCTAACACCTATGCAAAGTGATGATTAATATTGCTTATTGATATCAATGGTAACTGGAGCACCCAGTTCAACCACTTCACTTTCACCGTACCAATCACCTTCGCGAGTGGAAACGTTACCGTCTGTATCAAGCCTAGCTCTAACCATCAGAGTTTCAAGGCTAGACAGCTCTTGCCCTTCCAGCATGCTGTTGCCATCATCTAGCACAACAGTACGAGGGAAAGTCCCTAGTGGGTAACGAGCGGCTGCGATAGGCATTGGAGAACCATCAGCTCTGTGCACTGACACAATTAACACTGAGTTAGGGTCAGCGTTAACGTCAGCAGATAGATCGAGCGTTACAGCAACAGTCTTACCTTGGTCGACACCCATAGTGTCACCCATTTTCTTCTGAGCACTTTCAATACTGCGCGAAAGCATTTCATAGCGACTGTCTTGTGGACCAATCATCTGTTGCATGATGCTCCAGTACTTCACAGCACCTGGATAGTCTTGACGCTCAAATGCATCGAACGCTAGCAGTGAGAACACACGAAGGTCGACGTAATCATTTTGAATCAAACGGCTCAAAATCAAACGAGCTTGGTTTTGATCAGCTTCATCAGGTGAAAGCATCAGAGCTTGTGCGAAACCTAACTGAACATCTTCATTCTTAGGTTCAAGCTTGTAAGCTCGTTCCATAGAGTCTTTTGCTGTTTCAGCATCACGGTTAGCCAGTGCAATACGACCGAGTAGTAACCAACCTGTTGAATCTTTTGGTTGGTAATGCAGACGAGTACGAAGCGCCAGAGTCAAATCTTCCAGCTCATCATCCGTTAGTGCACCACCTTCCGATGACATTAGCTTTTTAGACAATTCAGGAAGATTCGAGCTCACTTCTTGCCAGTGTTGAACTTTGTCCAATGCACCGAACTTAAAGTACATACCATAAGTCACAACGACGACAAGAATGATCGACGGTACAACCACACCAAGCGTAGAGATTTGAGTCTTCTTCATCTCTTCTTGTGCAGGAACATCATCAAGCAGAGACTGTTTCAAATCAGCGATCAGTTCTTGTTGGTTATCAACAAGACCTTCCTCTGCTTCTACTTCTAACTCGACAAGACGGTCTTTATAGAATGCTTTGTTCAACTCGTCGCGAAGCATTTCATCATTGTTTGCCTTCTTATTAATGAAAGGCAGAACAATTAAGAAAATTGCCGCTAGCGAAAGGATAATGGTAGAAATCCAAAATAGAGTCATTACTTCTTATCTCCGTCGTTCTCTTCATCGAGTAACGCTTTTAAGCGAGCTTCTTTGTCTGCATCCCAGTCTTTATCTGACTCTACTGCTGCTTTTGATTTTGACTTTCTGCTTCGTAAAATAATCAAACCAAATCCAAACACAACAACCGCAAACGGTCCAATCCAAAGGATCGATGTTGCTAGTGTCAGTGGTGGATTGTAAGTCACAAAGTTACCGTAGCGAGCAATCATGTAATCAATGATATCTTGCTTCGACTTGCCGTCTTTTGTCATCTCGTACACTTTTTGGCGTAAGTCGACCGCTAGCTCAGCGTTCGAATCACCAATCGTGTTGTTCTGACATTTAGGGCAACGTAGTGTATTGCTTAGCTCTTTGAACTGCTGCTCTTGATCTACGGTATCAAATTCATGAAATTCGATAGGTGCAGCAGAAACCGCCGCTGAAATTGCGAACGTAGCGAATAGAGTAATCAGTGCCTTTCTAATCATTTCGATTCCTCCAACAACTCTTGATACATCGGCTCAAGCGTCGATGCCCAGTTGGTTGGGTTCACGTCACCAACATGGCGGTAGCGAACTACGCCGTTAGCATCGATTAGGAAAGTTTCAGGCGCGCCATACACGCCAAGGTCAAGACCTAGCATGCCATTACCATCAAACAGGCTAATTAGGTACGGGTTACCCAACTCTTTTAACCAACCAACCGCTTTGTTGCGATCATCTTTGTAGTTAAGACCAATGATCTTAACGCCTTGATCCGCAAGCTTGTTCAGGTAAGAGTGCTCTGCATAACAAGTAGGACACCAAGTCGCCCACACGTTAAGAAGCAATGGCTCACCTTTAAAGATTGCTTGGTCATGAAACTTACCTGGTTGTTCTAAGTCTTCTAGACCGAACTCAGGAACAGGCTTACCAATCAATACAGATTCAAGCTTAGTCGGGTCATCGCCCGACTGGTTGCGCATTAATTGCGTTGCAAAGATTCCAGCTAGAACCATGAACGCAATCAATGGAATGAATAAAATCTTCTTGTTCATTCGAATTAAGCCTCCTGCTCTTCAGCCGACTTTTTTGTTGGCTTACGGAAACGATAACGACGGTCACTGATTGCAATAGCACCACCAATCGACATGATCAAAGAACCAGCCCAGATCCAACGTACAAATGGTTTGTAGTAGATACGTACAGCCCAAGATTTGTTGTCGTCTAAACGTTCACCCATTGCAATGTAAAGGTCGCGCGTTACGCCACGGTCAATCGCTGCTTCTGTCATCATAGACTTAGCTGTGGTGTAGAAACGTTTTTCAGCGTGAAGCGTGTTGATGTATTTGCCTTCTTTAGTAATTTCAAAGTCAGCAATGTAACCATCGTAGTTAGGACCATCTTTATCACGAACCCCTGTAAACAGGAAGCTGTACTCTTCAAGCTGGTAGCTTTCACCTGGCGCTAAACGCACATCACGTTCGATGCTGTAGTTTTGCACCATCGCGATACCAATCACTGTCACGGCTAAACCAATGTGACCACACATCATTGCCCAGTGGCTACGAGGTAGCTTAGTTAGACCTTTCAGGAATGTATGACGGTGAGTCGCACGCTCATGCAGCTCAAAACCGTGCATGAAGATGATCCAGAACGCCATTACCCAACCAGCAAAAGCAGTACCACTGAAGCGGTCAGCCAGTAGAGCAACCATTAGCGCACTCAAGCCAAGTGAGAATGCACCTGAAATCAGCATTGGTTTAATAAGCTTAGACAGGTTGTCACGTTTCCAACGGATCAGAGGACCGATACCAAGCAGGAACGAGAACGGGATCATTAACCAAAAGAACAGCATATCAAAGAATGGTGCACCGATAGATACCGAGCCCAAACCTAACTGTTTGTGAACTAATGGCAGTAGCGTACCGACTAACACAACGACAAGCGCTGCAATCAATAAGATGTTGTTACCAAGCAGTGCGTTTTCACGAGAAACCAGATCGAAGTTACCGCGAACACGAACCGATGCGCCTTTAACTGCGAATAACAGCAGTGAACCACCGATAACAAAGACTAGGAAACCTAGAATAAACATACCACGAGCAGGATCCGACGCGAATGCGTGAACCGATACCAAGATGCCCGAACGAACTAAGAATGTACCTAGTAAGCTTAGCGAGAATGCCGAGATAGCCAGCAATACTGTCCAAGCTTTAAATGTGCCACGCTTTTCGGTTACCGCTAGTGAGTGCATCAGTGCAGTACCAGCCAACCAAGGCATGAATGAAGCGTTTTCTACTGGATCCCAGAACCACCAGCCACCCCAGCCTAGTTCGTAGTAAGCCCACCATGAACCTAGTGCGATACCTACTGTTAGGAATAACCAAGCTGCGATTGTCCAAGGACGCGACCAACGAGCCCATGCCGTATCAAGACGGCCACTCATTAGAGAGGCGATTGCGAAAGAGAACGCAACAGAGAAACCTACATAACCCATGTAAAGCATTGGCGGGTGAATAATCAAACCCGGATCTTGCAGCAGTGGGTTCAAGTCTCGGCCATCTACAGGGAAGAAAGGCAATGTACGTAGGAACGGGTTAGACGTTACGATAATGAACAGCAAGAAGCCGACCGTAATCAAACCCATGATAGCCAGTACGCGAGCCACAGACTCTTGAGGCATACCACGGCTAAACGTCGCTACAGCAACCGTCCAACCCGCTTGGATAAGAACCCAAAGCAGTAATGAACCTTCGTGAGCACCCCAAACCGCCGTAATTCGGTAGTACCAAGGCAGTTGGCTATTCGAGTTACTTGCTACGTATTGAATCGTAAAATCATTTGTGTAGAACGCGTAACACAAGATAAAGAACGAAATCGCTAAGAATCCGAACATACCCCACGACAACGGTCGTGCGCTGTTCATCAATAATGTGTTATTTCGAGCGGCTCCATACAATGGGAGCACGCTTAGCAGCAATGCAAGTCCCAAGGACAGGATCATCGCAAAATGGCCGATCTCGGCTATCATTGAGCATTTCCTTCTTTTTGTTCAGTCGTGTATTGCAAAGGCTCATGGGTTTTCTTCATTGCTTCCGCAACTTCAGAAGGCATGTACTCTTCATCGTGCTTTGCCAACACCTCAAACGCTTCGATTGTCGTTGCATTTTTAAGAACACCCTGAGCAACAATACCTTGGCCTTCACGGAAAAGATCAGGAAGGATGCCATCGTATAGAATTGTTACTTTAGGGCCTACATCTTGCAAATCAAAGCTAACACGTAGTGATTCATTGTCACGGCTTACAGAGCCGACTACGACCATGCCACCAATACGTAGGCGTTGACCAACTTCAGGTTTCTTACCATCTTTGCCGTTGACCAGCTCAGTTGGTGTGTAGAACAGATCCATGTTCTGGTTAAGTGCGTAAACCATCAATCCAACAGTCGCACTGATACCAAAAAAGATCGCTAAGACAATGCCCAGCCTCTTTTTACGTCTTGGGTTCATAGAGTGTTCTCCATATTTTTTGCTGCATCGATACGAGCTTGACGATCAATCTTAGCTTGTACTTCATTTAGTAATTGCTTACCACGACGAACGCTTACGACCAGTAAAATGATCATCGCGAGGAATGTGATTCCAAATGCACTCCAAACATACGAGGCATAACCTCCCATGGCAAAGAAATCACTCAAAGATTCAAAATACATAATTACCTACCCTACTACGCTTTTTCAGCCGCAAGCTTGCGAACCCATGGACGGTGACTTTCTTTACTGATGATTTCGTTACGGAAACGAACCATAGTCACAGCACCAAAGAAAAAGGCGAAGCCGAAGATGTTAAGAAGAAGCGGCCATAACATGTCACTTGAAATAGAAGGCTTGTCGAACTTAGTGATCGTCGCGCCTTGGTGAAGTGTGTTCCACCACTCTACTGAAAAGTGAATGATAGGTAGGTTGATGACACCAACGATAGCCAAAATGCCTGCCGCTTTCGCTGCTGTTTTTTGGTCGTCAAAAGCGTGGTGTAGTGCGATCACACCCAAGTATAGGAATAGAAGAATCAGCTCTGAGGTTAAACGCGCATCCCAAACCCACCAAGCGCCCCACATTGGTTTACCCCAAACTGCGCCAGTTAGTAACGCAATGAAGGTAAACACAGCGCCAATCGGTGCCATCGCCAGTGCGGCCATGTCTGATAGCCTTACCTGCCATACCAAACCGATAAAGGCAGCAATCGCCATCGACATGTAAACGCCCATCGACCAGATTGCAGACGGAACATGGATGTAGATGATACGGAAGCTATCGCCTTGTTGGTAATCAGAAGGCGCAAATGCAAGCCCCCACACGGTACCGACGGATAGACACAATAGCGCTAGGATCGAAAACCATGGCAAAAGTTTACCAGCAAGCTGATAAGAGGTTTCTGCTTTGGCATAGGGATGGAGCCATTTCCACATGTTGTAATCTCACTCTTACTTCATATTGCTTACAGCTATTAAAGCTATAATTATAATAATTTTATTTGTCTTGCTTTCAGTTTTACTGACTCTATGAGTCCAATCGACACATTTGGTTCACATTGGCTATACGATAACGGAACCCCAATCAGTTCACACTCACTCTAAGTGCGGCACTGATCGCAAAAGGCGTCATAGTCATCGCACCCATTAACATTGCCCCAAGCACCGCCAATTGGCCGTTGTATGCAACGCCCAAAGCCGCAGCGTCAATCGCTGACGTCGCGAAGATTAAAATAGGGATGTAAAGCGGCAAGATTAACAGGCTTAACAGGACTCCGCCCTTCTGTAACCCAACGGTTAACGCAACACCAATCGCACCAATAAAACTCAATGCGGGTGTTCCTACCAGCAAGGTCAACACAACTGAGAGCCATGTATCAAAATCTAAAGACAACAAAACAGCCAATAATGGGCTGATTAAAATCAATGGTAACCCGGTCAACAACCAGTGTGCTATGACCTTGGACAATACTACCAACTGCAACGGGATGGGCATCAGCATCATCTGCTCAAGGGCGCCATCTTGAAAATCGTCGCGGAAAAGACGCTCTAAAGAGAGCAATGCAGATAGCAAAGCGGCCACCCAAACTATACCCGCAGCAATACGCGCAAGTAGGTTTGGCTCGGGGCCGATACTCAAAGGGAATAGAGTGATAACAATGATGAAGAACCACAAAGGGTTAAAGATATCTGCTTGACGTCGAAATGCGATAAGCAGTTCGCGTCGGATAATCGTGGTCATTGAAGAGATCATATTACTCACCCAACTTTATTTTTCTTAGTTTCGGGCTATCAGCAAACATATCTTGGTGTGTGGTTAATAACACAATGCCACCGTTGTCTGCATGCTGAGAAAAAAGAGATTCGAGAACTTTCACGCCCTGCTTATCAATCGCAGTCAGCGGCTCATCGAGAATCCACAACATTTGCTTGCTCAACCAAAGGCGAGCCAACGCAACTCGGCGCTGTTGGCCTGCTGAAAGTTGCCCCGCAGGTACGTCTTCTCTGCCCGCAAGCCCAACTTGAGCCAGCGCGTGGTAAAGCTCTTCTTTGCTAGTACCGCCACTGTGAATCGACTGATAAAAGCTCAGGTTCTCATAAGCACTAAGCTCGCGCTTTACACCTGTTTGGTGACCAAGAAAAAGTAAATTTTGATGATACACATCTCGACTCGATTCAATAGACTCACCGTCCCAGGAGATAGTACCGTCATCGCGATCGCCTAAGCCAGTAATAATCCTAAGGAGTGTCGTTTTCCCAGTACCGTTACGACCTTCAACCTGAACCAGTTCACCTGGTTTCAATTGAAAAGACAACGATTCAAACAGAACCCTGTCGTCACGAATAGCAGTTAAATTTGAGACTTCTAGCATAGGTAAATTTAGTCGAGTAATGAGAGCGCTATAGTAGCACACCAACATGGTGACAAAACAGGACTAGGCGTTTTCGATAGAACAAAGTCGGTAAGAAACTGTTACCACCGCATCACAATTTACACATTTTCATCAACAAACAAGATATTGTCGTAGATACAAGCACTTATAAACATCGTTCTATATAGATCGGACAGGCATAAAAAAAGAAGCCGAAGCTTCTTTTAAGAGGAATACGTAATAAACATCAATTGTTCAATACGAATTAAGCGCTCAATTTAACGACGTCGAGGCGGGTCTCTGCGATCGCGAGAGGCATCGGGTTGATCATCGTACGATGAAGGGTTACTTCTCAACGAAGGGATTTTTTCCTTACCCGCGAGCTTATTCTGTAGAGACATCATTAGCTCAGCTTCCGCTTTAGGTAATTCACACTCTTCGATCAGTTCGTTTATCCCGGCACCAAGCTGAACCATTTTTGTTGCACGTGTGTACAAGCGTCCATCGGTGTCAGCATGTTCCAACTCAACAATGCGTTCATTCAAGTGCTTGATCAGATCTTGCTGTTCCGTCACTTTCTGGCCAAGGCCAACCACAACAGAGCGAACCTCAAGCAATTGCTTACTCGATTTTTGAAGCTCTTTGTCCAAGTTGCGAACTTGCAGGCGTGACTGATCGAGCTGCTTTTGAATCGCACGTTTTACTTTGCTAATCAAAATCACGATGAATAACGTAAAAAACCCAACGCCTGATATCAGGGCAACAGGGCTTAAAGGAAGCGCTTCAAACATTACAGGTGAGCCATCTCATCCCATTCGTCTTCGCTTAGTAGTTTGTTTAGATCTACTAAGATAAGCAGCTTGCCATCTCGGTTACTTACACCTTGGATGAACTTAGCACTTTCATCAGTACCAACACTTGGCGTTGTGTCGATTTCAGAAGAACGCAGGTAAACCACTTCAGCAACGCTATCTACTAGAATGCCAATTACTTGACGTTCAGATTCAATAACGATGATACGAGTGTTGTCTGTGATTTCACCTTGCATCAAACCAAAGCGAGAACGAGTGTCGATAACAGTAACAACGTTACCACGTAGGTTAATAATACCTAGAACGTAATCTGGAGCACCCGGTACTGGAGCAATTTCGCTGTAACGCAGTACTTCACGTACTTGCATTACGTTGATGCCGTAAGTTTCTTCTTCTAGCTGGAAAGTCACCCATTGAAGTACTTCATCATTCGTTTGATCTTTTCTTACTTCAACTTCACTCATATGAGACATAGATAATCCTCTTGCCGTCGTTACCGACCACTATTATTAACTTGATGCTTTTGTTGTACCAATCGTAGTACTAGCTCAATGCTTTTACATCTAGCCCTGCGTTTAGCATGGCGATTAATGCTTCGACATGGATCAAAGCACACATTTTTTCTTTTACCATCCCAGCGAGCCAAGGGCGTTTTCCCGCCGTTTCTCGCCAGCGTACTTTATCTGTATTCAGCAACTCGGTGCCTTTGAGCTCAGTGCCCGCAAGGCCCCACAAGCTTTCTCCAAGCATCACTATATATTGATAGTTTTCTTTGTATTCGTCACCTGATAGTTTCTCAGACATCACCCATTTTGCGGTATCGACCACATCTAGCTGACTATCACGGTTGGTTTGTAACCCCAAATACCAAGTCGGTTTACCAATAATGTGATTGACCTCTTCTAGGCGATGGATACCACCGAGTTCATCAAGCGGCACCGCAAAGGTCACACCGTTCACATCGAAATACAGTACTTGAAAATCTTCTGTGCGAACCGTACTTTCCCAAGAGGTAAACTGGTCAGCACCTCCGGCTTGAGTTTCGGGTTCAATAACTGTTTCGGGCTCAGGAACATCAACTTCAGGCTCAACAGCCTTAACTTCTACTTGTTCCGTCGCTAACTCTTCAATTTGCTGCAATTCAACAGGTGGCTCTACAACAATTGATAAATCGGGTTCTGGAAGATTCCAATCCTGAATCTCTGGCTCTTCGAACACTTGAACAGACTCAACCGCAGCATCAAACATTTGCATGTCAGCTTGCTGGGCGATTTTCTGGGTGTTCTGATCCATCAACTCATCAAGGTTCAGTTCATCAACAACATTGGTCGCCTCTAAACGACTCAGTAGTTTCTGAACATCCTCAAGGTTAGGAACCTCAAACTCAGCCGCGCGTATTTCTGCATAGCTTGAGTGGTGACTCGAAAATTGGCGCTCTGGCTCTGGCTCTGGC